>VBFO01000002.1 GCA_005881025.1 Chloroflexota bacterium
CGCCCATACAAGCTCAACGCGCGGGTATGGCCCGCAACGCAGACGTTTTTTTGAACAACCACATGGCGATCGAGCGAAAAGGCGCGCCCGACTCCAGGCGCGCCGGAAGCCGCCACGACCATGAGGGTCACGGGAGGCCCGGCTACCTTCAGCCAGCCCCCGCTGCTCGTGCGGGAGCGAAACGGTGCGGTCGAGGTGAGGCTCGCGCATCCCCTTCACTAGGCTTTTCGCGCTGCAGGTATTGATGCCGGCTCCCATCGACCTTCCGCGGCATCCGGTGTTCTTCGGCCACCCGCTGCACGCGATCCTTTCCGATCTCCCGGCGGCTTTGATTCCAGTCGCGCTGGTGAGCGAAACCGCACGCATGCTGCGACCCAGCTCCAGAACACGCTTCTTGTCGGACGCCGCCTCGATCGCCGCGCTGACAGCGGGACTCGCGGCGGCGGCGGCCGGATGGCTCGACTGGCTGACCATGCCGACGGAGCATCCGGCGCAGAAGCCGGCAACGCTCCACGGCCTCATCAACTCCGGAGCCGTGCTTTCGACCTTCGGAGCCGTGATGAAGCCGTCGCGGCGCATTGCCTGGCTGGGACTCGCGACGGCATGCGTCGCCGTGGGCGGATGGATCGGCGGTGACCTCGTGTTCCGGCTCGGGTGGCGGGTGCGTCCAGCCGAAGAGGCGGAGCTGGTCGAAACCAAGCTGCGAGAGGCGGGCCTGGGGGTCTACTTCGATACCGCACGGGCCGAGGTCGACGAGTTCGAACGCAGCCGAACGTTTACGGGGTAGGCCGGGTCGGCTCCATGAACTCGGCGCGCAGCGCTGCGTCGGTGCGGTAGGCGCCGAGGATGCAGGAGGTGACCGTCTCGCTCTCTCCCCTCTCCACGCCTCGCATCTCGACGCAGAGATGGCGCGCTTCGATCACCACGGCCACGCCACGGGCGTTGAGGATACCCTCGATCGCCTCTGCCAGCTGGCGGGTCAGCCTCTCCTGCAGCTGCAGCCTGTGCGCGTACAGGTTCAATAGACGAGGCAGCTTGCTGAGCCCGATGACCTTTCCCGCGGGCACATAACCGATGTGGCAGCGGCCGAACATCGGCAGCAGGTGGTGCTCGCAAAGGCTGTAGAAAGGAAGATTGCGAACGGTGACCGGCTCGTCTCCGGCATGCTCATAGAGCGCGCCGCGAACCACTGAACGCGGGTCAACTCCGTATCCGTCGGTAAGGTAGGTCAACGACTCGGCGACACGGCGAGGGGTGTCTGCCAAACCATCGCGGCCGGTGTCCTCCCCGATCGCGGTCAGCAAGTTGAGAGCCGAGTCTTCGAGCTCGGAGAGGCGGCGGTCGCGAAACGGACGCGGGAGACTCAGTCGGCAATTGCCTCAGCAGCGTTGTTCTCGGACTCGACTATGCGCACCTTGAGGAGGCGCGCAGGCTTGAGGTGGGGCTCGAGCTGCCGGAAGGCCACGAGTGCCACGTTCTCCGCCGTGGGAACGATGCCCTGCATGAAGGCCACGTCGCGGTTGAGGTGGTGATGGTCGACCGCATCGATGAAGTACCGGCGCAGCACCGTGTCGACGTGCTTGAGATTGACGACCATGCCAGTCTCCGCATCGAGGGGTCCACCGACCGTCACCTCGACGATGTAGTTGTGGCCGTGGTCGGTAGCACAGGCGCCGAAGACCTCACGGTTGCGTTCGTCGGACCAGTCAGGGCGGCATAGGATGTGCGCGGCCGCAAACGTGGCCCTACGCTGAATTCGAACTGTGTGTCCCATCACAACTCTCCTATCAGGAACGCTTACCGCCGCCGGTAACGCCCCTAGGGGTCGACACGGATGTTCGCCCCTGAGACGGGCTTCGAATCAGGACCGGCGAGCCAGGCGATGACGCGGGCGACTTCTGCCGGCTCCAGCCGCGGGCCTTCCACGCCCGCGATCCGAAGCATTTGGGTGTCCACGGCACCCGGGCTCACGGCATTGACCCGAATTCCATGCGGCCGACCCTCGACAGCCAGCGCCTCGGCCAGGCCCGCCAGTCCAGATTTGGCGGCGACGTAGGCCGACATGCCTGGAAACTTTTCTGCGCCGGCGACGCCCGACAGGCTTGACACCATGACGATCGAACCTCCGCGTTTCTCCATCAGGCGAAACGCCTCGCGGCTGCACAGAAACGCGCCGCGGAGGCCCGCTCCGAGCTGGGTGTCCCAGTCGCCCAAGGTCATGGCTGCGATCGGCTTTTTGACCAGCACCGCAGCGCAGTGGACCATGGCGTCCAACGTTTCAAGGCGGCTGAAGGCGGCCTTCACCTGGGCCTCGTCAGAGACGTCGCAACCTTCGCGGCGGCTGAGCGATATCACCTCCCATCCCCGCGATCTGAGCTCCGATACGACCGCGGCACCAATCCCGCCAGACCCTCCGGTTACGACCGCAAAAGGGCTCAAACGGCGACCTCGTGCAGGGCGCGCTCGTAGCGGTCGAGAGCAGCCTCCAGGCCGAGCCGCCGGCGTGCGCTCGATGCGACCGAGGCACGATCGAGCGCCAGGCATTTCGTGATGGCCTTGGCCAAACCGGTCACGTCGTCAGGGGCGGAGAGGAATCCGCTGACGCCCTCCTCGATCACCTCTGGAAGGCCGCCCCGGGCATATGCAGCCACCGGGCAACCCGCCATCTGAGCCTCTGCTGCGACGAGGCCGAAAGGCTCATCCCAGCGGGCGGCGCACACCGTGACCGCGCTGCGGGCCATCACCCGTCGCAACTCAGCCCGGCTGAGCTCGCCAAGCTCCCTTGCCCCGTTTAGGTCGATGCGGTACGCGGGGTCATACCTCGCCCCGGCGATCCAGGCGGCCAGACCGGCGACCCTGGCCGCGGCCACGGCGTGATCGATGCCTTTTTCAGGCGAGATGCGGCCCGCGATGAGAGCACTGCGGTCCGTCGGAACGCGCTCGAGCTCCAGATGGACGACTCCGTTGGGCAGAACGCGGGCAACCCTGACTCCGTGCGCCCGCCATGACCGCGAACAGCTTTCTGAAACGGTGGCCAGAGAGGAATCGGGGACACCGCGCACCGCCTCCAGCACGGCCGGTACGAGAGGCGGCAGGTGCAGCGTATGCAGGATGGGTAGCGCGTGGGTTTGGCGGAACGCCGCGGCGTCGAACGCATGCTGGCTGACCACATCGACGTCGGCTGCCGCGATCGCCTCGAACATCGCATCGATCGCCGCGCTGACTCCGGGAGCCGGAGGTGGTGGCGCGCCGCCCGGCATCACCAGAGCCGCAGCAGCATCAAGTGGGGTGGGCACAGTCACCAATTCCACTCCGGGGACGATTGAGCCGGCCGCACAGTGAAGCCGCACGTGGTGGCCTCGGCGCGCCAAGCCCACCGCCAGGTCCGACACCATCGACTGCGCGCCGCCGGCCTGAGCCGGCCGCAACGGGGTGACTGGCGACGCGACGACCGCGATCTGCATGCAGCTCTAACCTGAGCTTAGCGGTGGACTATGCCGGGGCGGTCGAAGCGGCTCCGCCGGGGTGGCGCCACTTTGAGGTAGCCGATCTCGACCGGCTTCCTCGAGCCGTCAGGCAGCGCGCCTTGACGATGATCCCTCCAGATGAGCTCGAACTGGTGCGCGACCGCGATCCGGAGGCCGAGGAGCGGGCGCGGCGGGCCCTGTTCTGGACCTTCGTCTATCACCTCGAGCCGAAGAAGTGGGAGAGGCTCGCGAGCGTCGAGCCGATTCATCCGGAGGCGCTGGCCGCGATTCCGTCGGCGCGCCGAGCGCTGGACATAGGTGCCGGCGGTGGCAGGTTGACCACGCACCTGGTGACTCGATGCGACCGGGTGGCAGCGATCGAACCGTCGTTGGGACTTGCAAGCATCTTGAAGAGCAAGCTACCCACAGCGATCACCGCTGCCGGCTGGGCCGAGGCCTTGCCGATCGGCGATGGCTGGTCGGACCTGACTGCGGCCTGCGGCGCGCTTGCACCCGAGCAGGCGATCCTGGACGAGATGCGACGGGTGACGAGCGTAGGCGGACTGATGCTTCTAATCAGTCCCGAGCGCCCCGAGGAGTACGAGCGGTTGGGCTGGACACGCATCTCGCTTGATCCAATCCAAGCCCCCGAGCACGAACGGTGGATCGATGAGTTTTTCGGCCCGCCCGACCCACCTCACGAGCTGGTCATGTCGAGACGGGTCGAGATTTAGAGCCGATCTTCCAAAAGGGTCTTGGGGATCGAGTCCCAGGTTCCGCCGCCCCTGCGATACAGGATGCCCGACAGCATCTCGAGCACGACACGGTTGGCCAGGAATGCTGTGATCTCGGCGGTGTCGTAGGGCGGTGAGACCTCGACCACGTCGATGCCCACCACCGGCAAGTCGATCGCGATCCTTCGCACCGTGTCCAACAGCTGCCTGCCCGTGAGGCCCCCCGGCTCCGGCGTGCCGGTGCCTGGCGCCGTCCCCGGGTCGACGACGTCCACGTCTACCGAGACGAAGACTCCGTCGCAGTCGTCGGTCGCGATCTCAAAAGCTTCTTCCATGACGGCATCGAGGCCGCGCTGGACGACCTCATGCATCTCAAACGAGCGCATCCCCTGCTCGGCCATCCATTTGAGCGTCGGCGGCTCTGGCCAGTAGCCGCGGAGACCGATCTGCAGGAAGCGATCGCCGCGACACGCGCCCGATTCGATGAGGCGGCGCATCGGCAGGCCGTGGCCGATGAGGCTGCCCCACTGCACGTCGCCGGTGTCGGCGTGTGCGTCGAAATGGATGACGGAGACCCGCCCCCAGCCGACGACCCGAGCGACACCTGTCACGTCGGGCCAGGTGATGGTGTGGTCTCCGCCGAGGATGATCGGGATCGCCCCGGCCTCGGTCGCGACCCGGACTGCGTTCTCCAGGTTGTCGAGCGGCAGCCGCTGCTCCATGCCCGGCATCTCGACGTCGCCGGCGTCCAGCACGCGGAGGTCCTTCAGCGGATCGACACGAAGCGCGAGGTGCGGGCGCGAGGAATCGTGCGGCAGATAGTCGGTGGTCCTGATCATCTTCGGACCGAAGCGAGCCCCACCCCGATACGTCGCGCCCGCGTCGTAGGGCGCGCCGATGATGATCGCGTCAGCGCCCTTGAAGGTGTCCGGCTGGCCAAGGTCGCAGCGCTCGACGCCGAGAAATGTCACGTCCGGCCCAAACATGCCCCCCACCCGTGGCATGGGACAGAATTATGAGAGCGAGATGACCATCGAGCGAATCCCGTTCGGTCGGACCGGACACGAAAGCAGCCGCCTCCTGTTCGGGGCGGCCGCCTTGGGCCGGGTCGACCAGGCGACCGCCGACCGGACGCTAGAGGTCCTGCTGCGACATGGCATCAACCACATCGACGTCGCCGCCAGCTACGGCGACGCCGAGCTGCGCGTCGCCCCGTGGCTGAAACGCGAACCCAACCACTTCTTCGTCGCGACCAAGACCGGCCAGCGCTCAAAGCGGCCGGCCCGGGAGGAGCTGCAGCGATCGCTCGATCGGCTGGGCGTCGACCACGTCGATCTGTGGCAGCTGCACAACCTGGCGGACCCGATCGATTGGGACACTGCGCTCAGCCCAGGCGGCGTGATCGAGGCGGCCGTCGAGGCGCGCAACGAAGGCCTGGTGCGATTCATCGGCGTCACCGGCCACGGTGCACAGATCGCGGCCAACCACAGGCGCAGCCTCGAGCGCTTCGACTTCGATTCAGTGTTGCTGCCCTACAACTTCATCACCATGCAGCTGCGCTACTACGAAGAGAACTTCGAAGCACTCAGCGCCACGTGCCGAGAGCGCAATGTCGCTGTCCAGACCATCAAGTCGATAGCGCTTCGGCCATGGCAGGATCGGCCCCGCACCGCCAACACCTGGTATGAGCCGCTCACCGATCAGCGCGACATCGACCTCGCGGTGTGGTGGGTGCTCGGGCGCTCGGGCATCTTCCTGAACACCGCCGGCGACGTGAACCTGCTTCCGAAGGTGCTGGACGCCGCGGATCGTTTTGAAAAGCGCCCCGGCGACGAAGCCATGGCCGAGCTGATCAGGCGCTCGGCGCAGGAGCCTTTGTTCGTCTGAGCAGGGCTCAGCCCAGGTCGGTCAAGGTGACCTGCTTGCTCGTCGTCAGCCGCCCCGCACCGCCAGAGCGATACGAGCCGGACGTGGGTGCCACGTCCGCGTAGTCGCGGCCAACGGCGATCGTCACGTAGCCCAGGCCGGCTCGACCTGCATGCGTCGGGTCGAACGCCCAGGCGACTGCGTCACGGCCACCATCGTCTGGCAGCACAACCTCGACCCACGCGTGCGTTCCGCCCTGGCCGAGCATGTGGCCCGACACGTAACGGGAGGGCAGAGCGCAGGCGCGGCAAACTGCCAGCATCAGGTGCGCGTAGTCCTGGCACACGCCGGCGCCGACGGCCAGCGCCTCGGCGGCGGTGGTGCGGACGCCGGTGACGCCGTATCGATAGGTCATCGAGCGATACACCCAATCGTTGATCTGATCCGCCAGCTGCAGGCCCCAATCGGCTCCGGCGCCGAGCTTGTCGGCTGCGGCCTGGATCCGCTCATCAGCAGCGGTGAGCGGCGTGGGCTCCAATAGATAGTCGTCGGCCGGCCAGCCCCCGGCGAGGATGTGGGGCTCCGAAGCCGAGCGCTCGACCGAGACCTCGGCCACGAACTCGATGGCCTTGGGCACCTCGGGGGCGAAGACTTCGAAGACGACGTTCCCGAATCGGTCCTCGCGGTTCTGCAGCCGGACCTCCTCCAGCTCCACGAGCAGCTCGTGGTAGGTCCGACGCTGGTCGCCGAAGCGCATGGGCGGGATCACCACCAGGCGGTGGTTGAGGTCGGCGATGGGCGCGGCGTACTCATAGCGGAAGGTCTGCCGCAGCCGGTATGCGGCCCGGCGGGCTGTGGACCAGTCGACGGAGGCTGGATCGACCATCACGCAGCCTCCGCCACGTCCGCCCACACCTTCATCGAGCGGAACGCCGCCGGCCCGAAGGTGGTGACCATCGCCACGTCCAGCGCATCACGCCCGCGCCCAATCAGCACCCGTCCGACCCTGCGTTCGTTGTTGCGCGGGTCATATGTCCACCACTGGTCTCCCAGCCAAACCTCCATCCAGGCGGCGAAGTCCATCGGGTCCGGGTTGAACGGGACGTACAGGTCGGGCAGGTAGCCGAACACGTAGCGCGCGGGGATGTTGAGCGCGCGGCAGAAGGTGATGGCGAGGTGCGCCAGGTCGCGGCACACCCCCCTGCGGTTCTGGAAGACGTCGATGGCAGTGGTCAGCGGATTGCTCGCGCCGTACTGGAACTGGATGTTGTCGTGCACCCAGTCGCAGATGGCCTGGACGCGGGGGCCGCCCGGTTCTGACTGTCCGAACAGCTCCCAGGCGGTTGCCATCAGCTCATCGGAGAGGCAGTAGCGGCTCGGAAGGGTGAAATGCAGCAGGTCGCCTGGGACCCCGTCGACTGGAGCCTGGGGGGCCTTCGAGGCATCAGCGTCGGGCTCGTCCGGGACCGCCACCACCGCGTCATAGGTCAGGACCAGTGGCCCCGAAGGCATGACGAGGCGTTTGATCGGGTTGCCATAGAGGTCGGAGTACTCATCGACCGGAACCGGCGGCTGCGTCGACCACGCCTCGGTGACCAGCCGGTGGGTGGAGTCCGATCGGGGCCGAACCTGGACGGTGGCCGTGGTGGGCGCAGCCACGTCGTACTTGAACTCGCAACCGACGCGCAAGTTGATCACGCTTCCAGTTGGACGAATGGCGCAGAAACTATAGCTGTGGCCCCCTTGGAATCACTCGATCTCGGCTACCAGCTCAACGGCTTCTACGACGAGATGCTTGCGGCCGTCGGGCAACCAAGACCAGCCTACCGGCGCCTGTACGACCACCTCAACAGGCTGGGCGCCACCGAGCTCCAGCGGCGCCATGGCCTGGCGCTGCAGATGTTCAGGAACCACGGGATCACGTTCGCGGTCTACCCGGACGAGCAGGGCACGGAGAAGGTCTTCCCGTTCGACATCATCCCGAGGGTCATCTCGGCGGCCACCTGGCAGCGGCTCGAGGCGGGGCTGAAGCAGCGGCTGGCGGCCCTGAACCTGTTCCTCGAGGACGTCTACAACCGGAAGCTGATCCTCAAGCAGCGCGCGATTCCGCCCGAGATCGTCCTCAGCAGCTCGCTGTACATGAGGGAGATCGAGGGTTTGCCTGTGCCGCACGGCATCCACTGCCACATCGCCGGCATCGACCTCGTCCGCGACGCCAGGGGTGAGTTCTTCGTCCTGGAGGACAACCTGCGGACGCCCTCGGGAGCCTCGTATGTGCTGGCCAACCGCCACGTCATGAAGCGTGTGCTTCCGGACCTGTTCGCCGGCTACCCCGTGCGGCCGGTCGAGGGCTACGTACACGACCTGTTGAGCCATCTGCGCTGGCTCGCTCCGCGCGGGGTGGACGACCCCAACGTCGTGCTCCTGACCCCGGGCATCAACAACTCCGCTTACTACGAGCACCTCTACCTGGCGAAGCAGATGGGCGTCGAGCTGGTCGAAGGTACTGACCTGGTCGTCGACGACGATCACGTGTTCATGCGCACGACGCGCGGACTCCGCCCCGTCCACGTCATCTACAGGCGCATCGATGACGAGTGGCTCGATCCGATCTTCGGGCGTCAGGAATCGCTCGTCGGCGTCGCCGGGCTGATGAACGCTTATCGCGCGGGGAATGTGGCCATCGCCAACGCACCCGGCAATGGCGTCGCCGACGACAAGGCCGTCTATGCGCTCGTGCCCACGATCGTGAGGTACTACCTCGGCGAAGACCCGATCCTGCCCAACGTGGAGACGTACCTCTGCGCGGTCGAAGCGGAGCGCCGCCACGTGCTCGAGCATCTGGACTCGCTGGTGGTCAAGACGGTCGACGCCTCAGGCGGCTACGGGATGCTCATCGGACCCGCCTCCACCAAAGAGGAGCGCGAAGACTTCCGACGCCGGATCGAGTCGCAACCGCGCGCGTTCATCGCCCAACCTGTGGTCGCGCTGTCGATCCAGCCCGTGCTCGACGGCGGCCGGCTGAGGCCGGGCCACCAGGACCTGCGGCCTTTCGTCCTCACCGGTCCCGATGTACACGTGACGCCCGGCGGCCTGACCCGGGTCGCCCTGAAGCCCGGGTCCCTCATCGTCAACAGCTCACAGGGTGGAGGTAGCCGCGACACGTGGGTGATGGCCGAAGCGATCGATGATGGAGATGACATCGATGCTTAGCCGCGCCGCCACGTCGCTGACCCTGTTCGGCCGGCATCTCGAACGCGCCGACCACCTGGCGCGAATCCTCGGAGTCCACGTGGCCCTGGCGCTGGACCGCACTGATGAGCCAGGGCCCGAGTTCTGGATGAGGTTCATGCAGCTGGCCGGGTGGCCCGGAAGCGACACCGGGCGCAGGGACCAGGCGATCGAGATGGTGATCGCAGGCACGCTTGGCCCTTCGGTGCGGACGAGCGTCGCTGCCGCTCGTCTGGCCGCGCAGGCGGTCCGGCCTTCGCTGCCAAGCGAGCTGTATGAACACGTCAACGCGCTGCACTGGCGAGTGCAGCAAAGTGGTTGGCAGCCCGACCTGTATCCGTTCCTCAATGACGTGCAGATGGGCGTGCGATTGGCCGATGGCCTGCTCGAGGACACCATGTCCCACGACGAGGCCCGAGACTTCGTCCGGCTCGGCAAATTCGTCGAGCGGGCCGCCAACGTGACCGCGATCGTGACCAAGAAGTCGGCTGAGCTGGCGGATTCCCCGGAAGACGCCCTGGAGTGGACGGCGGTCCTCAAGTCCTGCTTCGCTTTCGAGTCCTATCAGTCCCGCTACTCGGGTGGAGTCACGCCGGACCGGGTGATCGAGTGCCTCGTCCTGGATGAAGCGTTGCCGAGGTCGGCTCGGTTCTCGGCGAGCGCGGCCCTCGAGGCTGTGACCAGGATCGATGGGAAGGGCCGCCGCTCGCGGCCGCGCAGGTTGCTCAGCCGCTTCAGGTCGATGTTTCAGCGAGCCGAGACCGAGACCATCGCCGAGCACCCGCGGGACTTCGACTCCGAGTGTCGAGCCCTGCTCCGGCAGCTCGAGGTGGCGCTCCGAGAGACCTACTTCCACCCCAGCAAGGTTTCCACGAGCG
This sequence comes from Chloroflexota bacterium, assembly GCA_005881025.1. GTDB lineage: Bacteria > Chloroflexota > Dormibacteria > Dormibacterales > Dormibacteraceae > CF-54. The sequence continues at coordinate 10,177 of VBFO01000002.1, forward strand.
TCACGGGCGACGAGGAGCGCGCCATGCCTCAGCAGCAGCAACAGCGAGCGATGAATTGAAAATCGAAATAGTTCACAGCACTCACTATCAGTACACCGGGCCGATCGCGGAGTCCGTGATGGAGGTCAGGCTGCGACCGATGGACGGTGTGGGCCAGCGATGTCTGGACTTCTCGCTCGAGCTCAGCGCAGGCATCAAGCCGCGCTCGTACCGGGATGGCTACGGGAACAACGTCCACTACTTCAACCTCGTCAAGCCGCATGCGCGGCTGAGCATCACCGGTCGCTCCATAGTGGAGACCGGATTGGCCCCCGACACCGACCAGGGCGAAGAGCTGGTCCAGGACTTCTTGAGGTTCCGGAGCCCGGTCAAGGATGTCGAAGGCGTCCGCGAGCTGGCGCGAAATCACCCCATAGCGGACCCCGACTCGCCTGAGGAAGTCGAGAGGGCGCTGGATGGCCTGACGCTCGCAATCAGCCGAGACTTCGAGTACAACCGCGCGGTCACCAACGTCTACAGCGCGGTCGACGAGGTGCTCGAGCTCCGCGCGGGCGTGTGCCAGGACTTTGCTCATCTGTTCATCGCGGTCGCGCGCGCGATGGGCGTGCCCGCGAGGTACGTCAGCGGCTACATCCACTTCCCCGATGAAAAAGGAGTCACGACCGCATCACATGCCTGGGGTGAGGCATGGGTTCCAGGTAAGGGCTGGATCGGCTATGACGCGACCCGGCCGGTGCGCACCTCTGAGCATCATGTGCGCGTGGCTGTCGGCCGCGACTACAGCGACGCGGCACCTACACGCGGGATCTACGTCGGCTCGGCGACGGGCTCGATGAAAATCCGGGTTCGCACCCGCGAGCTGAGCTCAAGCCAGTGAGCTCGCGCTGGGCGGCCTTGATCACGGCCGGGACGATCGCAACGCTGCTCCTCGCGGGCACCAGCCTGGTTGCCATCACGAAGCTCCTTGCCTCGTTTCCATCCAGGGTAGTGCTGCCCTCCACGACCGCAGCCTGCCTGCCGTCCGACTTTCCGAGCTATCCCGACGCCGAGAGGGCCTTCTCTTTCAGGGTCGGCCCCGTCTGCTCGGAGAGCTTCACTTCCGGCGATACGCCGGATCAGGTGGCATCGTTCTTCGAGACGCAGCTGGAGACCTGGCCGTGGCGGGTGACAGGCTCCACCTCGAGCCCGGACACGATCTACTTCGGCCGCCGCGACAGCACCAACGCAACGGGAGAGGTCCAGGCGTTGGCTACCAGGTTCGGATCTCAGTTCACGATCTCGTACACGCCGTAGGCCGGGCGCCCACGGGGCGGCCCGGCCAATGCGTCGGCTAACGGCTCGAGGGCGCCGCCACCGCTTGTGCAACTTCGATCACGGCTACGTCGAAGATCTCGACCTCAACACCGTCGGGGCTGGTGACCCCACCAGCCTTGGCGGCGTCCTGGCGCAGGCCGGAGATCTTGCTCTCGCTTTCCTTCAGGTCCGCAAGCGTGTCCCACGTGGTGGCCACCGAGCTGCGCCCTGTCTGACGGTCCACCGCCATGACCGCCGATCGGAATCCTTTTTGCGGCTTGAGCACAGGCAGGACCTTGTTGCGTACGAAAACCGTCAAAGCGTCGACTTTGTCCGGGTCAGCATTCAGGGTGTTCACACGGATGAACGTCCCCGCCTTGGGCGTGGCCGCCCGCTCCATGATCACGACCTCGGAGCGCTCGACGTTGACGATCTGCGTCCCGGAAACGTTCTTGGCGGCGTCGGTGCGGGTCTTGATTCCCATCTGCTCGCTGGCGGCCAGCGCCTTGGCCGACTCCCAGTAAGTGATGCCGATCCCGGCGCCGCTCTGGCGATCGACCAGAAGAGTGGCGCCGAGGTTGCCGGGAGCCGATCTTGCGGCCGGCAGCACCTGCTGCTTGAAGTTGGCGATCGCGGCCTCCAGCTTGTCGGGCGGCGTCTGTACACGAGTGCCTCGGATGAACATCGTCAGCCTCCTGCCATGAACACGCCGGCCGGGTCCACCCCGGGTCGTGGAGCCACCTTACGCCGGAGGTTTCGTTAGTCAAGGGTCAGGGCGTAGCCGTCTCGTTACACTCGGTGGACACTCCAATGCCGAACATGCGCCGGCTGCAGTCCTACGCATCTCTGCCCTCGATGGCCGCCGACTCGCTGAGCGCCCTCGCCAAAAAGCTCCGCTTCGATGCCGGCCAGCGGATCGCGATCCTCAACGCACCGTCTGGCTACCTCGACAAGCTCGCACTCGCGCCGTCCGAGCTTCACTCGCAGCTCAAGCCGGATCAGACCTATGACGCAGTGCAGCTGTTCGTTAGCAGCGTCGAGGAGCTGCACGCCCTGGGCGGCGGGGCGATCCGGGCGGTGAAGCCCGACGGCCTGCTGTGGATCGCCTACCCGAAGGGTGGCGCGACGGCCGGCGGGACCGACTTGCCGGCGACGCCCTGGTGGACCAAGCGCGACGTGCTTGGAGAGCTCACCGGGGAGCTGGGCTACAAACCTGTCGCGTTCGTGAAGATCGACGATGTGTGGACGGCGCTGAGGTTCAAGAAGACCTAGATCCGCCCGTTTGGCGCCAGAGAGGCGCCTCCCTGCGAACTGATGCACGCGTTTGGCACCAGCGATGCGTGATGTGCTCGCGGACCTAGAAGTCTTTCCGGCCTTCGAAGTGGTCGGCCACTCCTGGACGGCTCAGCTCGTAGACCGCGACCCGATGCCCGCCTGGAGACGTGAACGAAAAGCACGGGCCCATGGGGATCTCCACACCACGGCCCTTCTTCCACCCTCGCTTTTTGAGGTCTGCCACCGCTGAGTCCAGGTCGCGAACCCTGTAGACGAGGATCGGCCGGTCGCCGTCGAGGTGGTCGGTGAGCAAAACGTAGGGCGGGCCGCCCGTCAGCTCGATCTTGGCCACCCGCGTCCCCATCGCATCGATGGCGAATGAGAGACGTCCGCCGAGCACGTCAGTGAAGAAGCGCACATCTTTGGCGACATCGCGGCTGGGCGTGTACAGATAGTCGAGCTGCAGAAACGGCAGTTCCGCGCGGGCGCCTGACTCTTTAGCCGGCCCCGCCACCCTCGTTCCTGGCCACGCCGAAGAAGCACGCCAGATGGTCGCCGTCGCGCATGGTCATGTAGGCGAGACCGAGCCAGAGCCCAGGGGCCACCTCACGGACCTCGTCCTTGACCTTCCTGACCAATGGAGGGTTGTGATCGTGGCCGTAGTCGAGATGCACCGCGTCGAAGTCACCGGCGTGCGACGGACCGATCGAGGTCTCGAACTTGAACCACGTGACCCGTTCGCCGAGCAGGCGGTTCACGCCATGCCCGTGCCCGGACGTCTCATGCATGAAGGTCTTGCCCTGCCACGGGAAAAGACTCGAGCGCGAGAAGGTCTCGAGCCATTTCTTCACCGCCTGCTTCTGGATGCGTGGCACCGCCAGCATGCGGCCTGAAAGCTTTCCGTCCAGGTCGGAGAGCTTCGGCGTCCTCGCGTCGCAATACATCGCCATCAGCTCGTCCGGGTCCAACTGCGCGAGGTCGTCGAGGGTGCGTGGAGACGACGTGCGAGAGGTCGAGGACATGCGGTCACCACCTTACCGCATCATTCTTTGATCTCCCAATCGCGCATCAGCCCCACCATCCTCATCGGCCTGCTCGCCGTCTGCATCGCGATCACCTTTCAGATCTTGCTGCCGGTGGTGCCCGTGATGATGGAGCGCGTAGGCCCTCATGGCGCGGCGGGTGCCGCGACGGCGGCGCTCTTCTTCGGCGCGGTCACCGGCGAGCTCTCGACCCCATGGCTCCTCTCCCGCTGGAGCTCCAGGAGGGTCCTGATCGCGGCCCAGGTGATCACCTCGGTACCGAGTCTCGTGTACCTGATTCCGCACGCGTCGCCATGGGCGATGCTCGCCGCCGCGAGCGGCCGCGGCCTTGGCATGGGCGTCGCGATAGTGATCTCGGTCGTGCTCATCTCGGAGCTCGCTCGTCCCGAGCGACGCGGCACATCGATCGGCTTGATCGGTCTCGCCCTCAGCGGCCCCGGCATCTTCGTCCCGTCAGTCGGGGTGTTCCTGCTGGCGAATGGCAGGTCCGATCTCGACGCCCTGATCGCGTTCGGAGCCGGTGTCGCCGGCGGGCTCGTCGCGCTCCGGATTCCGGAGCAGCCAGTCCACCTCACCGAGCTCGAGCGTCCGACGAACCTGATCGGCGCGCTGCGCCGGCCCGGCATGTTCGTGATCATGGCCGGCTACGTGCTCGCCAGCTGCAGCTTCGGCGGGGTGGTCACGTACGCACCTGTCGCGTTGCCGCTGGAGGGCCTCGGCTCAGCTGCATCGTTCCTGCTCGTGTCCGGCGCCACGCGTGCAGCGAGCCGCTGGCTCGCAGGAGTGATCGGCGACCGCCGGCCCTCCAGGTTGGTGCTGGTCGGAGGCATCGCGCTCTCGTTGGCCGGGCTCGCGGTGCTGGCCATCAGCAGCAGCGTCGCGGCGGTGCTCTTCGCTGCGGTGGCGTACGGCACAGGCTACGGTGCGATGCAGACCGCCGCGTACCTGGCAATGTCCGAGCGCGGGACCCGGTCTGATTCGGGCGCGATCAGCGCCCTCTGGAACGGCGGTATCGATCTCGGATCGTCGCTCGGGGGCTCGCTGATAGGACTGACGGCTGCGTCGTACGGCTACGCAGCCGCGGCGTGGGTGCTGCCCGGTGCAGTGCTGCTCGCGGTCCCCTTGATCCTCTGGCCGGCGCCGGCGCGCACGCCAGTAGCCCGACGGGCCTAGTACCTTAACCAGCCACATGGCGCTGACGGCGCATGAGCTGCTGGCCGAGGTGGCCGCGGAGGGCGAGGACCTGGAGACAGTTGCCCGGGGCCTGCTCGCCCGGCTGGCGGAGCTGACGGGCCTGAGCTCGACCTACCTGGCCGAGACCCGGCTCAACGAGGACGAGCAGCGCATCCTTTTCTCCTACAACACGAGCGAGGTGTTCCACATCCCGGAGGACATCTCGCTTCCATGGTCAGAAGGCGTATGCAGGTTTGTGGTCGAGGGCGGCCCGAACTACACCATCGACGCCCAGAAGGTGTTTCCGAAAAGCAGCGTCGCGCGGCTTCTGGACATTCGCACGTTCGTGTCCTATCCGGTGTTCTCTTCCGACGGCAAGTGGTTCGGCACCCTGTGCGGCGCCAGCAAGGACGCGGTGCGGATCGAGGCGGAGCTGCTCGACCTCATGCGGGAGTGCGCCCGCCTCATCGGCCAGCGCATAGCTCCCCGCTGACGATCAGGCCGAAGGCAGGTATCTGAGCGGGTCGACGACCTGGCCGTTGTAGCGCAGCTCGAAGTGGAGGTGGGGGCCGGTCGAGAGGCCTGATGAGCCTTCGCGCCCGATCAGCTGTGTTCGCACCACCTGCTGCCCGACCACGACGTCGGTCTCCAGCAGGTGCGCGTACAGGGTCAGCACCCCTCCCCCGTGGGCGATGATCACGTAGTTCCCGTAGCCGAAGTTGGTGTGAGCGACGCCGACCACTACCCCGTCAGCCGCGGCCAGGACGGGCGATCCAGAAGCGGCCGCGAGATCGATGCCGGTATGGAAATGCGGATAGGGGCCGAGCGGAGGTTCGAGCACGTAGCCGGTCGGCCCGAAGAGCTGCGTGATCCGCGCATGGAGGATGGGCCATGACAGGCTGAGCCCGGCGGGACCTGTCCCTGCCGGCAGCTGGAGGTAGTCGGTCGCCAGGCCGGCGCCGACGTTCGCCTGCGCCCAGGCGGCCGCGTTCGATTCCGAGACCAGCTGCGCCTCCTCCTGCTCCAGCAGCCTGGCCAGCGCCGCGGTCACATCGGCCGGCTGGCCGGTCAACCCAGCCGCCGCCGACCGGACCTTGCCGATCAGCGTGTTCAGCCGTGCGGCAAGACCCGCAAGCTCGGTCTGGATCGCAGCCAGGTCGGATACCCCGCTCTGCACCTGGATCAGCGCGGCGGTCTCCTCGTCAAGGTCCGATTGCCGGGCTTCGCGGTCGGCCTGGACCTGTTCGAGGTCGGCTTTGAGCTGCTCCTGGAGCGCGTGGGCCCGCTGCCCGGCCACGACCAGGTCGGCCGACGAGGCGAGCGCGTCCGCGAGGTTTCCGGAGCTGGCGAGGATGTCCAGGAAGGAGTCCGGCCGCCTGTACATCGCGCGCGCAAGCGCGGACACCTGCTCTTTCTCGACGGCGATCCGCGCGTCGAGGTCGGAGATCTGCTGGTCGAGCTGCGCGATCTTGTCCTGGAGCTCGGTGATGCGCGCCTCCTCCTGCGTGAGCTCATCGGCGAGCAGGAGCGCGGTCGCCGAAGCCTGCGCGACGGCCGCGCTGAGCTGCTGCTGCGTCGACAAGGCCGCTGCGAGGTCGGCGCTGAGCCGCAGCTTCAGCTGGTCGTATTCCGACGAGCTTGGAGTGACGCACCGGGAGCCTGAGGCCGCCGGACTCGGGCAAGGCGATGGGCTCGCAACGGCTGCGGCCGGGGATGCCTGGCCGGCAACCAGGATGGCGAGCGCGGCCGCGATCAGCAGGCCGCCGCTGAATCTTGAGCTCATGCGCGAGCGCGGCGGAAGCTGAGGAGGGATGTCAAAACCCCCAGCACCATTCCCGAGACGATCACCGCGGCCACCACGGTGCGGAGCTCGCCGAACCCAACCCCCGGCAGGATCTGGATATATGTGGCGCCGGCGAACTGTCCGGCCATGAGCCAGGCACCTGTCACGACAATCCCTGCCACAGCGCCTGCGAGCGCCCCGGTCATGAGGCCCTCGATCACGAACGGGTCGCGCACCATCCATCGGCGTGCACCGAGCAGGCGCATCGTGACCACGTCTTCCCGGCGTGCGGCCGCTGTCGCCCGCATCGAGTTGGCGACCACTGCATAGGCGATGAAAGCGAAGAGCAGGATCAGAGTGCCACCGACGACGCCGACCCCGATCGCCAGCTTGCGCAGCCGGCTGTAGACATCGGGGTCGTAAGAGGTCGGGTAACCCGGGTCGACCGCTGGGTCGCCGTTCGCCAGCTGGGCGACAGCTCCGACCTCGGTCACGAGCTTCACGCTGATGTCGAGGCTGGCCGGGAACGGGTTGGTGTCGCTCAACCCGGCCAGCGTGCCGAGGCCAGGCCGGCTGGTCGCCTCCTGAAGGGCCTCGGCCGCGCTCACCTCGCGTACCGATGCCACGCGCGGATCGGCCAGGAAACGGTCCTTCAGCGCGCTCACCTGCAGCGCGGTCGCGTCAGACGCAAGGTAGACACGCACCGTCGACGCCTGCACCTCCGCGCGCGCGGCGGCCTGGCCCAGCCCGATCCCGACGAGCGCCAGCAGCCCGCACATGACAAGCAGCAACGCCATCGTCTGCATGGCCGGGGCGTTGAAGCGGAGGTCGCGGCGCCAGCTGCGCAAGCCGCCCACCATCACCAGCTGGAAGCTGTTTGCCACCAACGCAGCGATTCGGCTCCACCGGGTAGGCTCGCCGGCACGCCTGTGCGGGCGCCGCGACGGCGAGCCCCCGGGCCGGGTTCCATTGGAGCTGTGGCCGTTGGCCGAGGCACCGTTAGGGCTGTGCCCGTTGGAGGCGACCAGGCGCATCCAACCCAAACGGGCGGCGCGGGCGCCGTTCGCCGGACCTGGCTTGCGCTGGGCCTCGACGACCGTGCCCGAGGGTAGGGCCAGCGTGCGGGCCGCGCGACCGCTGGGGTGATGGGTGGCAATCACCACTGCAGCTCCCTGGGCCGCCGCCTCCTCGAGCATGCGCGCGACCGCCCTCGCATTGTCGCGATCGATCGATGTGAAAGGCTCATCTGCGAGGATCACCTTCGGACGGGTGGCGAGCGCTCGCGCGACGGCGACCCGCTGCCTCTCTCCCGCCGAGAGCTGGCGCGGATACGCATCTTTGCGATGACCGACGCCAAGAGCCTCGAGGGCCGCTGTGGCCTTTTTCGTGATCTCTTCAGGTGGGTTGTGCGGGTCATTGACAGTGAGACCGAGAACGACGTTTTCCAGGGCGGTCAGCCTCGGGAGCAGGCGCTGCTCCTGGAAGATGAACGCGACCTCTCGCCGTACGCGGTCGAGGTCGTGCCGCCACCGGCGATGGAGAGCGCGGCCCTCCACCCAGACCTCTCCCGACGTGGGGCGGAGCTGGCCGTGCAGCAGGCGGAGCAATGTGGTCTTGCCCGCGCCGCTCGGCCCGGTGATCTCGACCAGCTCGCCTCGCGAGACCGTGAGGTCGACCTTGTCGACGACCGCGCGGCGCCCGAAGGTCTTGTTGACGGCGGCCAGCCTGATCAGCGGGCCGGACGGCGACGGATGAGTGGTTACCGGCTGATCGGCAGGTTGGCGACGAAGGTTCGCCACCGAACGGGAGGCGCGTGTGCGGGCAGCAGCCAACCCTCGGGTCCCCACCCTTGACCTAAGTCCAGATTAGCAAGGCAGATCGCCGCATGACAGAACTACCCCTTGATGCGGCCTGTGGTTCCGCGCGCTACGCTGATGCACCTGCGTAGCCGGAGATCGCGAGCGAGCGCTCGCGAAAGATGAGAGGAGATGAGCTGGAGATGTCAAAGAAGATCGTGCTCGACGAGAGCGAAATCCCCGAGCGCTGGTACAACATCCTGCCCGACCTTCCGGAGCCGCCGGCCCCCTACCTCCACCCCGCCACGCTGCAGCCGATGGGACCCGCCGACCTGGCCCCGATCTTCCCCCAGGCCATCATCGCCCAGGAAGTTTCGGCCGAGCCCTGGATCGACATCCCCGAGCAGGTGCGGGAGGTGTACCGCATCTGGAGGCCCAGCCCTGTCTACCGCGCCGAAAGACTCGAGAAAGCGCTGGACACTCCCGCGCACATCTACTTCAAGTACGAGGGGGGCTCGCCAGCGGGTTCGCACAAGCCGAACACCGCAGTGCCGCAGGCTTACTACAACGCCAGGGAGGGCGTGAAGCGCCTGACCACCGAGACGGGTGCGGGCCAGTGGGGCTCTGCGCTGGCGTTTGCGGGTGCGTTCTTCAAGCTCGACGTCACTGTCTACATGGTCAAGGTCTCGTACGAGCAGAAGCCATATCGCAGAGCGATGATGGAGACGTGGGGCGCGACAGTTCACGCCTCACCGACAAAGCTCACCAACGCCGGACGAGGGATCCTTGCCGCCGACCCAGACTCGCCGGGGAGCCTCGGGATCGCGATCTCCGAAGCGGTGGAGGATGCCGCGACGCATGAGGATGCCAAGTACTCGCTGGGCTCCGTCGTCAACCACGTACTCCTTCACCAAACCGTGATCGGCCTCGAGGCCAAAAAGCAGATGGAGATGGCCGGTGAGTATCCCGACGTCGTGATCGGGTGCGTCGGCGGAGGTTCCAACTTTGCCGGCCTGACCTATCCGTTTATTGCCGACAGGCTCAAGGGCCGGCAGCCGCATACGCGTTTCATCGCCGCCGAGCCGGCTGCGTGCCCCACGCTCACGCGCGGTGTGCTCGCCTACGACTTCGGCGACGCGGTGGGCATGGGACCGGTGGTGAAGATGTTCACACTCGGCCACAGCTTCATACCCGATCCAATCCATGCCGGCGGCCTTCGCTATCACGGAGACGCGCCATCGCTCTGCATGCTCGTCGACCACAAGGTGGTCGAGCCACGGGCATACAAGCAGAACGAATGCTTCGCCGAAGCTGTCCGGTTCGCGCGGTCCGAAGGTTTCCTTCCGGCACCCGAGTCAGCGCACGCAATCCGCGCCGTTGCCGAAGAAGCAGCTGCCGCGCGGGAGGCAGGCGAGCGGCGCACCATCCTGTTCGGCCTTTCGGGGCACGGCCACTTCGACATGTCCGCCTATGACGCGTACTTCGCCGGCAAGCTGGAAGACGTCGCGCTCTCACAGTCGCGAATCGACGCGGCGGTCGAACAGCTGCCCCGAGTCCCGGCGATGAAATAGCCTTCCCATCGCAGTGATGCTGTCGATCGGGGACCTGGTGCTCGACATCACCATCGTCCCCGAGCGGCGGCTGCAGCCGGACGACGACACGCCGGCAGCGATCACCATCGGAGGTGGCGGGCAGTCCGCCAATTTCTGTGCCTGGGCGGCTTCGCTTGGAGATCAGGCACGCCTCATCACGCGCATCGGTGATGACGATGCCGGGCGACGCGCGGTCGAGGAGCTCGAAGCGCTTCGGGTGCAGGTGTTCGCGGTGATCGGATCCGAGCCGACAGGAGCGATCGCGATCCTGGTGGGTCCCGATGGCGAACGGACGATGGCTACGCAGCGAGGCGCCAGTCTCGGCTTGCGACCGCAGGATCTCAGGCCTGAATGGATGGAGGGGATCAACCTCATCCATGTGCCGGCCTACTCGCTATTCCACGAGCCGCTGGCAGCGGCTGCCAGGGCCGCCGTTGACATGGCCCGGAGCCGCGGAGGCGCGCTGGCGGTCGACCTTTCGTCTGTGGCAGGACTGCTCGAGTACGGTCCGGCTCGCATGGCGGCCGAGCTCGAATCACTCAAGCCTGACCTCCTCTTCGCCACCGCAGCCGAGGCGGATACCCTCGGCGGGATCGACGGCCTGGCCGGCGTGGCGGTCGTCAAGCTGGGCCCTGCAGGCTGCCAGGTCGGCGGCCACAGGATCGCGGCACCGGTGGTGAAAGTGGTCGACGCCACAGGCGCGGGCGATGCACTTGCAGCCGCCTTCTGCTGCTCGTTCTTGCGTGGGGCATCACCGGTGGCGGCGGCCGAGGCCGCGGTGGCCGTCGCTGCAGAAGCCGTGTCGAGGGCCGGCGCGCGGCCGCCTTCAGGCCAGAGAGCGAACGGGTGACGGCCCGCCTCGATGTATCCGCGGAAGTCGCAGAGGCATTGCGAAAGGGTCGGCCCGTCGTGGCGCTCGAGACCTCGATCGTCGGACAGGGCCTCCCCGCTCCGCACAACCTGCACGCGGCGACCGGGTGCGAGGCTGCCATCAGGGACGAGGGCGCGGTGCCTGCAACGGTCGCGGTGCTTGAGGGCAAGGTGTGCGTTGGCCTCAGCCCCGAGCAGCTGGAGCGCATCGCACGCGGTTCGATCAAGGTGAGCTCTCGCGACCTCGGGCCCGTGCTGGCCGGCGGGAGAGCGGGCGCCACCACCGTCGCCGCGACCATGCGTGCGGCGGCGATGGCGGGCATCCGCTTTTTCGCCACCGGCGGCATCGGTGGTGTCCACCGCGGCCACCCCGAGGATCAGTCGGCCGACCTGTTCGAGCTCAGCCAGACGCCGGTGGCGGTCTTCTGCGCGGGCCCGAAGATCATCCTCGATCTTCCGCTCACTCTGGAGAGGCTGGAGAGCCTGGGTGTGCCGGTGCTCGGATTTGGATGCGACGACGTGCCCGCGTTCTACACGCGCCACAGCGGATGCCGCGTGAGCGCTCGCGTCGACGGCGCAGAGCAGGCTTCACGAACGCTCGCCGCTGCGTGGGACACGGGCTCCAAGGGCGTGGTGCTGTGCGTGCCGCCGCCGCATGAGCTCGAGAACGCAGAGCTCCTGGTGGAGCAGGCCATCGGCGAGCTGACGAACCTTGCGGGCGCGGAGGTCACCCCACGGCTGCTGGCGCGCGTGGCCGAGCTCTCGGGCGGCCGCTCGTTCGAAATCAATGTGGACCTCGTCGTCAACAACGCGCGCGTGGCCGCGCAGGTCGCGCGAGCATTTGCAGAGATCGGCTGAGATGCAGGACCTGATCGACTCGATGCCTTTTGCTCGGGAGCTTGGGATTGAGGTTACCGCGGCGACACCTGAGGAGGTCCGAGGACGGTTAGCCTGGTCGGAGCGGCTGTGCACGGCGGGCGGGGTGATGCATGGCGGTGTGCTGATGGCGTTCGCGGACACGCTCGGCGCCGGCTGCGCATTCCTCAATCTGCCCGAAGGCGCTTTGACCAGCACCATCGAATCCAAGACAAATTTCTTCCGCGCTGTGCGTGAAGGGCACGTCGAAGGGACGGCACGGCCGCTGCATGTTGGCCGCTCGACGATAGTCATCCAGACGGATCTCTCCGACGCGGGCGGCCGGCGGGTGGCGCAGGTCACTCAAACGCAGGCTGTGATCGGGCCGCGCTAGCGACGGTCGTCTGGGGGCAGGTCCTCCAGGGTCAGACCCTCGCTCGTGATCTCATACGCGCGCACGTTCTGCTCGTGATGTGAACCGCGCGTCTTGAGCACCGTCAAGGTGCGGGTCACGTGCGTGCTGTCCTTCGCGTACTGCAGCACTATCACGTTGTCGGCCAGATGAGAGAGACCGTGCTCCGATATGTACCTGATGTCATAGAGCTCTGGCACCTCGAGCGTCATCAGGAGGCTGATGCCCTGCCGCGTGCACCTCTGCACCATCGAGAACATCCATTCCCGGAATCGGGTCGGATCGCCGGCGGCGGTCATGACGTCGGGAAGGCTGTCGATGACGATGCGTTTGGCCCCCGTTGACTGCGCCAGGTCGAGCAGCTCGTACACCCACTCGTCGATGTAGATGTCGACCAGGCTGCGGCTGAGGACGTGGACGCCGCCTGTCTCCAGAGACCAGCCAAAGCCGCCGACGATGCGCCTGAGCTGGGTTGCGTTTTCCTGAAACGTGGCGTGAATGCCGGGCTGTCCCGACTTCGCCCCGTGAAACAGAAAGTGAAGGCCGATCAGGGTCTTTCCGACGCCGGTCGGCCCGACCACCAGGGTCGAAGCCCCGGGCCACAGGCCATCGCCCAGCATCTTGTCCAGGGCCGCCACCCCGGTCTCGACCTTCTCTTTTCCCAGCGCGTAACCCGAAGGGTCCTGCAGGTCGGCCAGCCGCGGGAACACGTCGAGGCCTCGAGATGAGATCCGGTATCCATGCTGTCCCGACTGGAAGCCGCTTCCGCGCAGCTTGAGCACCTGAAGCGTTCGATGCTCGCGGTCATCGAGCTGCTTGGTGTCCAGCGCGATGATCCCATCGGCGACAGCAAACTCCGCTGCGTTCTGCGCTTCGCCGCGGGGGTATTCGTCGATCCACAAAGCGGTGGCCGAGGACGCTGTCAGCTGCCTTGTCAGGCCGTCCAGGAACTGCCTGAAGGCTCCCTCGTCCTTCGCGAAGGCATGCAGGCCGCGGAAGCTGTCGATCACCACCATCGAAGGGCGCAGCTCCTTCAGGAACCGGCCCAGGGTTGACAAGACGGCATCGAGGCCACCGGAGGTGACGGCGTGCCCGAGATCTTCATAGATCACCCTGCGCTCGCGCACCGCGGTGGCATCGAAGAAGTCGAGCGACTCGCTGTACCGCAGGATCTTGTCGAACGGCTCGGTCACCGTCGTCAGGTAGAGCGCCGGCCTGTCGATTGTGGCGTTGTGGAAGACGAACTGCTGGCACAGGATGGTTTTCCCGCTGCCGGGAACGCCGACCACCAGCGTGATCGAGTTCTTGAAAAGCCCTCCGTGAAGGATCTCGTCGAGACGCGCGTGCCCGCTGGAAAGCCGGTCGTTCACCGAGGCGCAGGGCTACGCTTCGAGGTGCGGGCGAGTGCGCTCGTGCCCAACAGGTCGCGCACGGTGGACACGAGGATCAGGGGCTCGAGCGGTTTGCGCAGGAACGCTGACGCGCCAACTGCCAGTGCCTCATCGCTCGCGTCGATTGCGGCGACCGCCAGCACCTGAGCGGTTCCTGCCTTGGACAGATCGGTGCACAGGCGGAAGCCGGCGCCACCGGAGATCAACAGGTCGACCACGACCAGGTCGGGCGACCGTTCGGCGAACAGAAGCCGTGCCTGCGCGGCGTCCGTGGCGATGCTCACGTCGTAGCCCTCGGTCCGGAGGAAGTACTCGGCAAGGTCGGCGGCATACTGGTCGCGGTCTGCGAGCAGGATCAGAGGGCGTCCTTCTGCGCTGCGATCAGGTATGGCTGCGGGCACGCTTCCCCCCGCCAGCTGCTGGGCGAGAAGCCTATGAGCGTCGGCGGCGCTGACCCCAGCGTCGAGCCGGGATTTGATGTACTTCAGCTTCTCGATCTGATTCCGTGAGTAGAGCCGCTGCGAGCCTTCGCTGCGAGTGGGTGTGATCACGCCGTAGCGCTCTTCCCATGCCCGCAGAGTGGCCGCCGGCACATCGAGGATCTTGGCCGCGGCACCAATGCTGTAGACGGGCTCGTCAAGCTCAGCCATTGGTCGCCAGATTAAGCCTAACCTGTCATAGATCTCAACGCAACTTCAACAACTACGCATCAACTCCAAATTTGAAGAGCTAATAATGAGGTATTGCCAAGCTAATGCAGTGGTGCTAGGCTCAAGATTGGCTCCACGCTGAGGGTTTTGGTTCGGGGGAATGGAAAGAAGACGACAGCACGTCCCGGGTGCCGTTTACCAGGACAAGCAGCTGGTGATCGTTCGCGTCCCGAAACCGAGCGGGCTCCGGTTCGTGGGGGCGATCGACGCCACCAACGTCGGGCCCCTGGCGGAAGTCCTGGCGCAGGCGCTGGATGGCCGCTCCGAGGCCGGCGTGCACCTGGATCTCAGCCGCCTGGACTTCATTGACGCGAGCGGCATACGAACGCTCGTGTCGGCTGCGGAGAAAGCGGATGGCACCCACCGCCTGATCCTGCACGGCCTCCAACCCCTGATGAGAAAGGTGATGGAGCTGGTCGGATGGGTGGACCTGCCAACCCTGTACTTCGCCGACACCGGATTCCCTGATGACCACGACATCTCTCAGCTCGACCAGTCGATCATCGACAAAGGCGGGCGCAGCCATCACTTTAGCCACGAGGCGTCGACTGCGACGTCGACCGATGGAAATCGCACCGATGGGTCGGCGCCGGCCGACGCTCCTCTGCCACCGCCTCCTCGCCAACGCTACGTATTGCCGCTGACCATCCATCGGTTGCATGCGATGCGCGCCGTGGTCGCCGCGGAGGCGGCCAAGGCTGGGCTCGCGAAGGAGCGCGCTTCCAATCTCGTCATCGCTGCCAACGAGGTCGCCACCAACAGCCTGCGCCAGGGGAGAGATACCGCGGTCTTGCGCATATGGAAGGAGGATGAAGCGCTCGTCTGCGAGGTGAGCGACCGAGGGCAGTTGGTCAGCCCACTGGCTGATCGCCAGGAGCCGGCCCCGGACCTCGGGGCCGGCCGCGGGCTGTGGCTCGCCAACCACCTATGCGACCTGATGCAGCTACGATCCGAACCGGACGGGACGACGGTCCGACTCCGCATGTGGTTGAAGCAGCCGGTCAGGAACTGATCCCACACGGCCCCGGCCTGGACGTGAGAACCTGAACCGGGATGCCACCGACGATCGCCACGCTGCTGGAACGAGCTCGGAGCCGCCTTGTCCGGGTTGATGCTGCGCAGGCGGCCCGCGAGCTGGCCGCCGGTGCTCTAGTGGTCGACACCCGCCCGGCAGATCAGAGGGCAGCGCAGGGTGAGATCCCGGGCGCCGTGGTGATCGGCCGCAATGTCCTCGAGTGGCGCCTCGAGCCGAGCTCGCCATGGCGGATACCGCGGGCTATCAATCACGACGTGAGGGTGATAGTGGTCTGCGCCGAAGGCTTCTCTTCCAGCCTTGCCGCCGCGAGCCTGCAGGAGCTCGGCTTGCACAATGCAACCGACCTCATCGGCGGCTTTCAAGCGTGGGAGGCGGCAGGCCTCCCGGTGGACAAAGGCTAGACCGGCCCGCGGCCCTGCTGAAACGCGAGCGCCAGGTGATAGATGCCCCAGACGTATCTCTTGGCGTCGACGCGAAGATGGCCCCAGTCAGTGACGATTGACGGCCCGCCGTAATAGTCGGCGAGTGCCTTTACGAGGTCGCCGTTGTAGCTCTGCATGTTGTGCGCGATGATCGCCGAGCCCAGGTCGATGTTGTCGTTGATGTCATGGATGTCGACCGGATGGTGCAGCAGGTACGGACCTGCAGCGTCGGCGGTGGCAGGCATTATCTGCATCACGCCGATCGCCCCCGCGGAGGAGATCGCCGACTGATTCCATCCGCTCTCCCACCAGGCCAGGCCCATGACCAGATAAGGGTTCACCCGATGCTTCATCGCGTCCGCGTACAGGATCGACTTGATGATGCGGAGGTCCAGCGACGGCGCGTTGGGGTCGATCGAAGGCGCGGGCGGATTGCCGGGGTCCGTGTTGAGCTGGATGTTGAGCTGCGGCAGCGAACTGTCCTGCGCCTGAGATTCGGCGCCGGTTGCATCCGAGCAGGCCCAGATGCCCACGGCGGCCATCAGTGAAAGGGCGCAAACGAGCCTGCTCACATCAGATAAAGAACGCCTGCGGCCGTGCGAGGCTGCAAGATCCGCGGCTCGCCGAGTTCAGACCTCGATCAAGCGGTAGGGGATCGCGTTCACGATCAGGGTGGTGCCGATTCGGCGGTCGGCGGCTTTGGGGCCGTAATGGCGCACGTGGCCGTGAAACATGACCTTTGGGGCCAGGGTGGCGATGAGCCGGAGGTACGCGGAGAATCCGATGTGAGCGGGGTCGTCAGCGTCGCCGTGGCCCGCGGGCGGCGAATGGCTGATCAGGACGTCCACCGGGCGGCGCATCAATCGGGCTCGAATCTCGAGCCTCAGGGCACGAAACCGCATCTGCCTCTGGGTGTACTGGTTCGGGCCGGGGCGGTAGCGGATGGATCCTCCGAGGCCCGCGATCCGGAGCCCGGCGGCCGCCTCGATCCTGCCGTCGACATTCACACAGCCTGCGGCTCCCACGCCGGCTCCTTCCCCGGAAAGGCCCACCCAATCGGGGTCGGGCGGCCTGAGCGCAGCGTCATGGTTGCCCGGGACGTACAGGAGCGGCCCGTTGAACCGCGAGACCAGATTCTCCAGGTACTCGAACGGTAGGTCGCCGCAGCCGACGATGACATCGGGCTTCAGCTGCTCGAGGGTGTCGCCATAGAGCGCATCGGCCACCTCGTCCGCGACCGCGAGCACGCGCAATGTCATCGCCCCATCATCGAGGCACATATACACATATAGAGGACGCGCGAACGCCGCGGCTAGCTTGAGCTCAGGCCACTCGAGCTGTGACGCTGGCGCGCCGGGGCGCCCGGGTCGAGTCCTCGCCCGCCGGATGCTCGACCACTGCGAGCACGCGCGGAGCGATGAACTTCGCCGTCCGGACGACTCCACCGGTGCGGGTCAGCTCGCTGACCTCGACCGTGGACCGGGACGTCTTCACCTCGACGCGCCGCCCCGACTTGTTGGCTTGCACGATGTACTCCTTGGCCGTGCCTCCGCCGGCGTCGACCAGGACCTCGACAAAATCGCCTTTCGCCATGAATCAGTTATTCCACACGGGCGGCTGATTCAAGCGGGGAAGGCCGGCCCGCAGACCGGTCTTCCCCCGTAAGGAGGGAGGGGCGAGTCCCGCTATGTCAGCGAGCGTTGTAGCAGCAGACGCCGTCGATCTCGATGGGGACGTTGTCAGCCTGCGCCTGGGCGTTCGTGATCTCGCCGGACGGAGTGCTGGCCGCGAAGCTGTAAGCGCTCACCTCTTCCAGGAGGCTGTTGGCCGTCGGGCCGCCCACGTCGGCCACGCTGACCCTGATCGTCAGGGTGCAGGGGTTGGAGGCCGAAGGAACGCTCGGACAGTTGATGCTGCCGCTCTCGGCCGCGCCCCCAAAGCCCGGCTCGGGGAACGTAATCACGTGCGGGAAGCAAGCAGACACCGAGCACAGATCCACGCTCTTGGCGGCGCCCGCGTAGAAGATCGGCTGGTTGGCCGCGGTGTTCTCCATCGCGGCGTAGTAGATCGTGTTTCCGAGCTGCCATCGCGTCACGTACTGCAGGTTGGTCGCGCCCGGCAGCGCGGCCAGGGTCAAAGCCGGCGAGGAGAGATTGGCGATCTTCACAGTGACTGTCAGCACGCCTCCGCTGACCCGGATGCTGCTGCTGGTGAGGTCCATACCCGACACGTTGGCGCCGCCCATGACCGGGTATCGCGCGTCGCCTGAACCGTCCGACAGACCCGACACGACACCGTTGCTCGTCCCGTTCACCTGCTTTCCGAACAGGCCCATCCCTGCCGATTGCCTGAGGATCGAGACCACGCCGGCGCCGGAGTGGTCCACGAGCTGCTGGTTGTCGGGCGCGAAGCCCGCCTGGATCAGGCCGTTGGAGGTGTCGTCGTAGACGATCTCCGCAGCCCCGGTCGAGTCGATGTCCACCTCGAAGAAATCGGCCAGGTTGCGGTTGCCCTGGATCGTGATGCAGCCGGTGCCGATCAAGCAGATCGTTCCGTAATGCATCGGGTGCGGAGTCGCCTTGACGAGGTTGATTGATGGGCCGGCGCCCGTGATGCCTCCGGCCTTGTTGACCGGGTAGACCACCTGGGCCATGAAGACGTCCCACGCCAGCGTGCTGCTGGTGCTGGTGCTGGGGTCGACAGTCTCATTCGATCCGTACCAGACCGCGTCTGCGCGCCCAGGACCGCCGGCCTTGATCCACGGCATCACGCTGACCATCGACGGCGCGTGGCTCACCTGGACCGGTGGGGTCCACGTGCGCCATCCGCTTGCGGCCGAAGCGGCAGCCACGAACGTCTGCCGCTGGGCGGGATGGCTCGCGTCCGCCGACAGCGAATACGTGATGAAAAGATTGCGTCCCGTGTCCATCGACAGGACCGTGAACAGCACCTCCGGCGAGGCCGGAAGGCCGTCCGCGATGTGAATCAGGAGCCTCGGAAGGTTGGCGGCGTCGGTGTTGCCCTGGTCGAGGAAGGTCAGCGAGCCGGTGCTGTCAGGTGTCCCGATGTTGAGGAGCTCGCTCCACGTTCCGTCCTGGTTGTGGAAGCCTGCGGCCTCGAAAACCTTGCCGGTGACCTGGTCGATGGCCGGGTAGCCGTCGGCACCGAACGGGGCGTACGGCGCCGCCTGGCCGATGACCTGGGGATTCCCCGCGATGGCCTGCGTGTAGTTAAGGCCGTCCGTGCTCTTGTTCCACTGCGCGCCGCCGTTCGGATAGTTGGAGCCCGCGACCAGACCCAGGTCGTTGTAGTCGAGATACACGAGCGGCAGCGGTCCCGTGTAGGGCGACTGGGTGGTCACGCCGACCGGATCGAAGACAGAAAGCCATTGGCGATCAGCTCCCGGGCCTGTGGTCTCGCAGCCACCAGCGATCGCGTTCTGCACGGTGGCTCCACCATCGCTTGTGGTGGCGGTGCGCAAGCAAGCGAGCGCGTAGAGGTCGGCGAAGTACTGCTTGCCCGTGTGGTCGAACTTGACCTCCGTGTCGCCGCCACCGGGCGGCTGCTCGGTCCCGAGCAGAGGGCTGGGCGGCGGTCCAGCGCTGACCTCGCGGAACGTGCGGCCGCCGTCGACCGAACCCTCCCACATGCTGCGCTGTGTGCCCGTCCCGGTTGGGCCGCTCACGAAGAAACGCCCCTGGGCGTCGATACCGATGTCAGGTTCTCCGAAGGTGTGGATCGGGTCCACGATGGTCGGAGTCGAGAACGTGATCCCGGCCGCAGAGCGCACCGGTACCGCATGGGCGACCCAGAAAGCGCCGACGGCGACGAGCCCGACCGCCAGCATGGCGGCATGACGCGAACGAATCGAACGAATCATTGATTTCACCCCCCGCAGCGCGATGCCACCCGCTGGCTCTCCAAATCATTGACGGCGTTTACAAGCGGCGCCAACCGCGATTGGATCAGTTGTGGCTACCACAAACGCAGTAGCCGTTGGTCTCGGGCTCGATATGCGTTATCTGTGCATGAGCCCGGACCCGCCTCACGTTAAGGCGAGGTTAAGGCTTCGTGCACGGCCTAACATCTCCCACCGGTCCCGCCAAGGAACCACGAACCGGATACCGAATTCGGTCTCAACGGGGAAAGGAGACCTCATGAAGGGCTCGATCGATGCCGCCGTTCTCAAGCAGGTCGAATCAGAGGTACGCCACATCAAAGCCGAATACCGAGGTGTGGTGCCGGAGGAGTCGATCGACCTGGTGGCAGGGGAGTCTCTAAAAAGGCTCGCGGATTCAAGAGTTCCCCAGTTCATCCCGCTGTTCGTCGGACGGTTCACGCGGGAGCGATTGCAAGAGCTGATCAACGCCGAGCGCAAGCAAGGTCGCGGCTAGAGGCTGACGCCTCAGCAGACGTAGTCGCGGTCGTAAGTCGCCACATACTGGATCAGCCACACGGGTGCACCCGTGAAGCCGGCGCTTGCACAGTAGGATCGCGCGCGGTTCAGGTTGCGCGCCCCGGTCGCCACCCAGTCAGCGTCGACCGAAGCCTGGTAACCGCCGGTGATCGTGTCCCACTGGTAGAGCGTCGAATAGACGCCGATCGGAGCTGATGTGGAGGCGCGAAGCGTGTCGATCACGCCCTGGATCGTGAAGCGGTTGAGAGAGACGTCTGAGCTCGACCAGCTGTTGGCGGTCTCGACGTCGAGCCACCAGGCGGTGGGTGAGCTCGCCGACTGGCTCGCCGCATAGGCGATGTCGCGCTGCGCCTCGCTGCAGCCCACCGCCCACGCCGACCGCTGTTCGCCGGTGCCGGTGATCGCGGCCGAGCTGCTCACGCACTCGGCTGTCGAGTGGCGTCCGTCGACGGCTGTATAGGTCGGGTCGTAGCCCGTGTTCACGTAGAGGGCGGCGTTGCCCGTCCTTGCCGCGGCCGCGAACTCGGTCCCAAGACAGCTGTTGTAGTAGGTGAAGGGGTAGCCCGCGTTGACGCCGACCACGCCGAATGAGGTCGTGGGCGCGGGCTTGCCGCACTGGACGTAGGAGTAGTCATAACCCAGCGTCCGGCTCGTGTAGGGATCGAATGCTGCCGCGGCCTCGCCATTGAGCGCGATGAGCGCAAAACCTGCCAGCGTCGCGCCCAACGTGACAGTGCGCGGTTTCCACCCCATTCGTAAACCCATGACTCCCCTGCGCGATCGAGGTTAGAGAGGGCCGCTCCGCCAGTCAAGCGACGGCCATGAATTTGAGTAAAACGAGCCATTACACGGATCAAACTCGGCCAAAACCCGCCCTTAGGCTCTGGCGATGCGCAGGCCGGCCCGCCTGGCTCGCTCCAGCAGCTCGATGTCGAACCACCAGCTGCGGTCGACCACGTCAGGGATGAGTCGCCGAGCGATCTCGGCGCGCACGGCCTTGAATCCGCGGTGGGGGTCGCCGAACCGAGCCCTGTGAGCGAGCCTGTGCAGGAGGTTGTGTTCACGTCCGATCGACACCTCGCTGCGTCCGGTGATCACCGGTGCCAGCACGGGAAGCAACGTGGAGAGGTCGGCCTGGGATTCCAAATCCATGTCCGCGACCACCCTGGCCGGACTCGTGAGCCAGGCCGCGGCCACCGCCCGCCCACGGTGCGCCTCGCTGATGGGCAGGAGCTCGACTCCATGCAGCTCGGAGACGAGGCGGCGAGCGACGGCGCCCGTGCTGTCTGAGCTCGCACAGTCGGCGATCGTGATCCGGGCCGAGAA
>VBFO01000122.1 GCA_005881025.1 Chloroflexota bacterium
AACCAGGAGGTTGGCTTAGAAGCAGCCACCCTTTAAAGAGTGCGTAACAGCTCACTGGTCGAGTGAAGCGGCGCCGAAAATGATCGGGTCTAAGTCTTCCACCGAAGCCATGGAGTCGCGACGCAAGTCGCGATTGGTAGAGGAGCTTCGTGCAGGCGGTGAAGCATGAACGTAAGTCCGTGTGGAGCGTGCACGAGTGCGAATGCCGGCACAAGTAGCGTAAAGGTCGATGAGAAATCGGCCCGCCGTAAATCTTAGGTTTCCTGGGCTACGTTAATCGTCCCAGGGTCAGTCGGGCCTAAGCCGAGGCCGAAGGGCGTAGGCGATGGACAACTGGTTCACATTCCAGTACCACCTCGCGTTCGTTATACCGATGGGGGGACGAAGGAGGGTAGGCCAACCGGACGATCGGATGTGTCCGGCCAAGGTTGTAGGGAGCCCTGATTGGAAAATCCGTTGGGGCGCTAATCCTGAGAGCTGATGGGGAGCTTCCAGCAATGGAGGCGTAGTGGCTGATCCCAAGCTTCCGAGAAAATCCTCTAGGAAGAATGCAGGTGCCCGTACCGCAAACCGACGCTGGTAGATGGGAAGAGGATTCCAAGGCGATCGAGAGAACTCTGTCTAAGGAACTCGGCAAAATAACCCCGTAACTTCGGGAGAAGGGGTGCCTTTGGCTGTGTAGGAGTTTACCTCCGAAGCAGTTGAGGGTTGCAATTAAGAGGCCCAACCGACTGTTTACTAAAAACACAGGTCTCTGCGAACCCGTAAGGGGACGTATAGGGGCTGACGCCTGCCCGGTGCCGGAAGGTTAAGGGGAGAGCTGCAAGGCTTGAACTGAAGCCCCGGTAAACGGCGGCCGTAACTATAACGGTCCTAAGGTAGGAAAAAAGAGCTGCCTCCCGCGCCGGCAACGACGTGGTAATACATTCGGCCATATGCTGGAAAACCTGATGTATCTGGTGGTACCGCAAACGTGCGGTGACAATCCATCCAGTGCAGAAAATCAGCAGGAAAGACTGATCAAATTGTTGATCAGAATCCTCAGAGACCATGCGCCGAACATCCCGATCGCGGGATGAAGATATGGTCCCATCTGCATGGCGACATGCAGGAACGGTGATTAAGGAATAACCGTTCGCTTGTGGTCAGCGATTACAAGCGCGATTGCAAGCAAGACGATCAGCGAAATTCCTTGTCGGGCAAGTTCCGACCCGCACGAATGGCGTAACGAGTTGGGCGCTGTCTCGGACAGAGACTCGGCGAAACTGCAATACCTGTGAAGATACAGGTTACCCGCGGCAGGACGGAAAGACCCCGTGGAGCTTTACTACACCTTGGCATTGGACTGGGGTTTAGCGTGTAGAGGATAGCTGGGAGACTTTGAAGCTCGGGCGTCAGCCCGGGTGGAGTCAACAGTGGAATACCAGCCTCGTTGAACTTTAGCTCTAACGGTGCCCCTGATCGGGGTTCCGGACAGTGCCTGGCGGGTAGTTTGACTGGGGCGGTCGCCTCCCAAAAAGTAACGGAGGCGCCCAAAGGTTCCCTCAGCCTGGGCGGAAATCAGGCGCAGAGTGCAATGGCACAAGGGAGCTTGACTGTGAGACATACTGGTCGAGCAGGGACGAAAGTCGGGCATAGTGATCCGACGGCCCGGTGTGGAATGGCCGTCGCTCAACGGATAAAAGTTACCCCGGGGATAACAGGCTTATCGGGCCCAAGAGTTCACATCGACGGCCCGGTTTGGCACCTCAAATTGGGGTGTGACGGCAGAAATGCCGTTTTGGCATCGGCTTATAACGGTGAACCCCTAACCACGCGGACGCGTGGTGGGCAACACCGTGGGAAGTCGTTTCGCGTGAGAAATTGACCCCGTAACGACTGTGGCCTTTTGGCTACGGTGGCAGTCCGTGCAATCCGCAAATTTATGGCTGCCACAACACGCCGACCCCTCGCCGGATACGGCAGGGTGAAGAGATAGTCTGCGCTGCTGGTAACAGCAGAGAACGTGCGATGTCGGCTCGTCGCATCCTGGGGCTGGAGTCGGTCCCAAGGGTTGGGCTGTTCGCCCATTAAAGCGGTACGCGAGCTGGGTTTAGAACGTCGTGAGACAGTTCGGTCCCTATCCGCCGTGGGCGCAGGAGACTTGAGGAGGGTTGACCCTAGTACGAGAGGACCGGGTTGAACGGCCCGCTAGTGTACCGGTTGTCACGCCAGTGGCAGCGCCGGGTAGCCATGGCCGGTTCGGATAAGCGCTGAAAGCATCTAAGTGCGAAGCCGACTCCAAGATAAGGTCTCCCACCGGGTTAACCGGGTAAGGGCCCTGGTAGACAACCAGGTTGATAGGCCGGAGGTGTAAGAGAAGCAATTCTTTGAGCTGACCGGTACTAATAGCCCGAGGGCTTGTTCACCTATAACTCACTCTTCAGTTTCTGAGGAGTACTGGATCCAGCGCTAAAAGCAAGCTGGAGAATCTCATAGACCTAATTCGGTTGTCGATTCGGCGTCTGCTTTAGGCTGGCAGGAAAACCATGGCTGAACATGGCGCCAAGCCAGACCTGAGCGGTGCCGATCTGCACATCGCGGTGGTCGTGTCGCGCGAGGAGGATGATGTCGCGCGCCGGCTTCTTCGTGGCGCCCTAGGCGTCTTTGAGGAGCATGGTGTCGAGGACCCGGACATCTTTTGGGTCGCTGACGCTCTGGCCATGCCGGTCACCGCCCTTGCGCTGGCTGAGAAGGGCGGACATGACGCGATCGTGTGCCTCGGCTGCGTGATCAGGGGCGAGACGTTTCGCTTCGAGGTGATCGCGAATCAGACCGCCCAAGGCCTCATGCAGGTGCAGCTCGATACTGGCGTTCCCATCGCCTTCGGCTTGCTCACGACCGAGGACCGCGACCAGGCGCAGGCGCGCTCTGGGCCAAAGCACAACAAGGGCGCGGAGGCTGCGGAGGCAGCCATCGAGATGGCCAACCTGCTGCGGACGATCCAGGGCTAGGGGCAGGGTCGTAACAGTTACGGCGCCGTCGCGATCGCGACCACCTTGCGGCCGGCGGGCTCGACGACGTACCCCTCCGTCGCCGCCCCCGTGCTGAAGTGCTGGGACGCTCCCAACCCCAGCCGGAACAACACCGCCCCCGACGCCGGACTCAGGGCATAGAGAGTGGACGTGTCCACGTCGATCACCCACACGGCCCCTGCGGCCACGATCGCTGAACCCAAATGCACCTGGGACGCCTTCCAGGCGACCGACATGGAGCTCGAGGTCACCGAAAGCGCGACCAGCCCATCCGAGCACGGCAGAAACACCATCGATCCCATCCATGCAGTCCCGCCCCACGCTCCCGCACAGACCCGCCGCGCGGCCAGCTGCCCACCGACCCCACCCAGGCGCGATGCGGAAAGCAGATAGGCGACGCCCTCTTTTCCGATCGACACCAGCACCCCCAAGGACGGCAGCACCGCCACGCCTACTGAACCCAGGTCGACGTCCCCTGCGTCCAGCGCGCGCCAGTTCGAGGGCGCGAAGAACGACTGCACGCGGAGCTGTGGGGAGAGCTGGAGCACGGAGTTGCTGTAGTCGAAAACCGATGAATCCGATCCGTTGCCGGTGGACACAAACACCGAGCCGGAATCCGAGATCGTCGGGCCCATCGAGCTCCAGATTCCCGATTCACGTGCGCTTGGCGTCGTGTAGGACACGAGCGGCCCGCCCGCCGAGCCCGCCGACACCGGCACTCCGACCACATAGCCGTGGTAGTTCCCGCAATCGCCCAGCAAACCGCCGAACGGTACGTACACGTAGCCGGAACCCAGTGCCAGAGCACCCCGCTCCTGCTCCACCACCGGATTCGATCCCGCTGGATCGACACCCCGCTGCCCCAACAGCGAACCATCGGAGAGCGAAAGCGTGAACAGCATGTGGTGGTACCCGCTCAGGAACGCGACCACGTACAGCCGCCCGGAATCAGGATCCGCAGCCGGGGTCCCGGTGATGCCCGTGACCGGCTGGATGTTGCCGCACGGCAGCGTGCGCGCATTCACCGGGGCGCCCAGGTGTCGAGTCCACAAAGCGCGGCCCGACACCAGGTCCAGCGAGTAAACAGTGTTGTTCTCGGTCGCGACGATGACTCGGTTGTTGACGATCAACGGCGAGGCGTAGACGTCTCCGTCGACGTTCGAGGTCCAGGCGCGGATCGGGTTGTGTATCGCCGGCATTGACGGTCCCACCCCGGCCCGGCCGTGATTCCCGTGGTACTCAACCCAGTCGGACATCTTCGCCGCAGGGGTCGGGCTCGAGCCGCCAACCGGAGACGGTGAAGACGGGCTGGAGGAGCTCGAACAGCACGCCGTCCCGACGAGAACGAAGATCAAGCAGCCCGCGACGAATAACGAGCGGTTCAAAGACCCCATGAGAATTTGTGCTCGGGCGTGAGTCGCGCGCGCTCGTCTCCGATCACTCGCGAGCGCCCCTGCACGGCAACCCCGCGCTTGGGCGACCCGTCCACCACGAAAGCCGATCGTGGCTCCGAAATAAGATTTCGCAGCTTGACGCCATCGGCGTCGAAATCAAACTCGCCCTCGTCGGTGAGCTTGTACATGACCGGCACGACATGCGGCCAACCGGTCGGACCGACAGTTGCCAGCCGGCCCACTCGCTGCGAGCGCAGGAACTCCAGCTCGCCATCGGTGAACAGCATCGATTCATCCATGGTAGCCGCGGCCGCAGACAGCCTCCATCTAGACTGCAGAATGCAAAATGGCCGAGACCACCACCACCACCACCGTGGGCACGATCGGTGGATACTCGATCGTGCGACGCGAGCCCCTCGAGACACTCGAAGGCAGCTTTCTCGAGCTCGAGCATCAACGGACTGGCGCTCGCCACGTCCACATCGAGTGCACCGACGACAACAACGCATTCGCGGTGTTCTTTCCGACCACTCCGAGGGACTCGACGGGAGTGGCGCACATCCTCGAGCACGTCGTGCTCGCAGGCTCACAACGCTTCCCAGTGAGAGACCCATTCTTCAGCATGACCCGCCGCTCGCTGGCCACGTTCATGAACGCTTTCACGAGCGCGGACTGGACGATGTACCCGTTCAGCACCCGCAACGCCAAGGACTTCATGAACCTTCTCGACGTCTACCTCGACGCCACGTTCTTTCCGCGGCTGGCGGAGGATTCCTTCAAGCAAGAGGGAGTCCGTTTCGAGTTCGAGGTGCCGGAGGATCCGCAAAGCGGCCTCCGCTACAAGGGCGTCGTCTTCAATGAGATGAAGGGAGCGCTCGCATCACCGCAGGCGGCGGTGCAGAGGGCGGTCGGAAAAGCGCTGTTTCCCGGCCTGACCTATGAGCACATATCGGGCGGAGATCCCGAATACATCCCCGACCTCACGTGGCAGAAGCTGCGCGACTTCCACGCTGTCCACTACCACCCGAGCAACGCCTACTTCTATACGTATGGGAATCAGCCGCTGGAGATGACGCTCGAGGCGATCGAGCGCAACGTGCTGTCGCGCTTTGAGCGGATCAAGGTCGACACCTCAATCCCTGATGTGAAGCGGTTCAAGCTTCCCACCACGCTGAGGGAGGTCTATCCGCTAGCGCCGGGCGAGGATGGCGCGAAG
Source organism: Chloroflexota bacterium (assembly GCA_005881025.1). Classification (GTDB taxonomy): domain Bacteria; phylum Chloroflexota; class Dormibacteria; order Dormibacterales; family Dormibacteraceae; genus CF-54. Next base: position 5,625 of record VBFO01000122.1, read on the forward strand.
CGATCACAGGCGCTGATCGCCTGGGTCACAGTCCACACGAGCGACTCGTTCCGCCTGCTGGCCATGAGGGTCCTCAGCGAGGTGCTGCTGGGTAACTCAGGTTCGCCGCTGCGAAAGGCGCTCATCGACTCCAGGCTCGGGACGGCGATGGCCGATGGCAGCGGTCTCCAGGACGACTATCGCGAGGCAGTCTTCGGGGCGGGCCTGAAGGACATCAGCGCCGGCGACGCGGAAAAAGTCCAGCAGGTGGTGCTTGACACTCTCGAGCGCCTCGCCCGCGAGGGTGTGGACCCAGAGCAGGTCGACGCTGTCATCCACCGCCTCGAGTTCGAGAAGCGAGAGCGTTCAAACGTCGGGTTTCCGTACGCGCTCAAGGTTCTCTTCAGCTGCCTGCCCTCCTACAACTACGGGGGCGACACGTACAGCGCCCTCAACTTCGACAGCGATCTGGAGCGGCTCGAGGCGGAGAGGAAAAACGGACACTGGTTCGAGGACCTGATCCGCGCCGAGCTGCTGGACAACCAGCACCGCTCGCTGCTGATCTTCTCGCCCGACTCCGAGCTGGAGGAGAGGCAGCGCACGCGAGAGCTGGGGCGGCTGGGAGCGGAGGAGGCGTCGCTGAGCGACCAGGACCGGCAGCGCATCGTGGCCGACGCCCTCCGACTGAAGGCCGACCAGGACGCCAAGCAGGATCTTTCGGTCTTGCCGACACTCGGCCTCGATGACATCCCCATGAAATTCGACCCCGTGGCCAGCGAGAGCCTCGCAGCAGGCGCAGGCACCGCCGCCAATGTCGACTTCTATCCGCTACCCACGAACGGGGTCACTTACCTCGACATCAGGACTGATTTCTCTGTCCTCGGCCCCGAGCTTCAGGACCTGCTCCCTCTCTTCAGCAGGGTGCTGACACAGTCGGGCGCCGCAGGCCAGGACTACGTTCAGATCGCCCGCCGCGTGGCCGCCGACACCGGTGGCATCGGCGCCGCAGCCCAGGTGCAGTCTCTGGCGGCTGTCGAGGATTTCGTGCAGTCGTTCATCGTTTCCGGCAAGGCACTCGATCGCAAGCTGGTGCCGTTCGTCGAGCTGCTGACCGACCTCATCGCGCGGCTCGAGATCGATCCGCCGCGCTTGAAGGAGATCATCGCCGAGAGCGCGACTCGACTCGAGAGCTCACTGGCGAACCTCGGCCTGCAGTTCGCCATCCTCCTCGCGCAGGCAAAGCTGACCGCTGAGGGCGCCCTGAACGACCGTCTCCAGGGAATCAGGATGCTGCACGTCATGCGCGACCTCGCCAAGCTGGGCGAGGACGAGCTGGGCGACGTGATCGCGAAGCTGCAGACCATCCGCACCACGCTGTTCACGCAAGGCGCGCTGCGCATCGTCGTCACCTGCGAGGAGTCGACGGTGCCGCAAGTGCGTGAGCTGTTGACAAAACTCGTAAGCGCGCTCCCAGAGAGCGATGTGGACGGAAACGCAGCACCGAAGCCCCAACCCCTGGATCCAACCCCCGAAGCGAGGACAGCACCTGTGCCTGTGGCCTTCAACGTGCGCACCTTCAAAACCATCCGCTACACGCACCCGGATGCGCCGGCGCTGCTGGTGCTCGCGAACTACCTGAGGGACACGTTCCTGCACCGCGAGCTGCGCGAGAAGGGCGGTGCCTATGGCGGATTCGCCCAGGCGAGCACCGGGGCCGGCTTCTTCTACCTCGGCTCCTACCGCGATCCCAACGTCGTCCGCACCTACGAGGTGTACGACCGTGCGGCGCGCTGGGCGATCGACTCTCCGATCGAACCCGAGGCGTTGAAGGAGGCCATCCTCGGCGCCTGCGGTGACGTCGACCCGCTCGAGTCACCGGACATCAAGGGCCGGCGCGAGGCGGTCAACCGGCTCACCGGCTTCACGCTCCAGGAACGCGAGCGCTTCAAGCAGCGCTTGCTGCAGGTCACAGCGGACGACCTCACAAGAGTGTCCTCCAGCTATCTGGCGGCCGGTCGCGGCGTGCAGGCGACCGTGGCCGGTGCCGAGCTCATCGCTGCCGCGCAGAAGGAGCACCCCGGCCTCTTCGAGGTGGTCGCACCCGTCTGATCTGACTCCCGGGCGGGAGCGGGCCGCTCATGTCAGAATCGCGGCCATGGCGTGGAGGCGCGAGTACTTCTGGCCGGTGGTGCTGGTGGTCGTGGGAGTCTTTTTTCTCCTGAACAACGTCGGCGCCCTCACCTGGCTCAAGTTCGACGTCGTGTGGCCGGTGCTCCTCATCCTGCTGGGCGTCTGGCTGATGGTGCGCACCCGGAGGAGGTAGTAGTCCATGCGGCAGTACAGGAGCTTCTTCTGGCCCGGCCTGCTGATCCTCATCGGCGTCCTCGCACTGCTCGCGAACACCAACGTGATCTCGGTCGAGCGCCTCGACCGGCTCACGGACCTGTGGCCGGTGATCCTGGTGGTGATCGGGCTGCTGCTCATCGTCAGGCGCACGCCGATGCCCGCGGCGACGGAGGCGATCGCGGCGGGCGTCATCCTGTTGCTCGCAGTCGCGGGCGCGGTCGCCTATGTCGCGATCGAACCGGCGATTCCGTCGGGCACCCAAACCCTGGACGCTGCACAGGACTCACAGGGCATCAGCCGTGCCTCGGTGCAGATCGATGCCGGCGGGGCGACCGTCCATGTCACCGGGAGCCCCTCGCTGGGAAACCAGCTGTTCCGCGCGCACATCGTCTATTCAGGCTCCACACCGCAGGTGAGCTTTGATCGTTCTGCCGGCCACCTCGAGATCTCGCAGGGCAGCGGCGCGCTAAGACTTTTCACATCGCAGCGTTTTCAGCTGGACCTGCTCGTCAACTCCGCGGCGAAATGGGACGTGGTGATCCACGCCGGCGGATCAGACAACACTCTGAACCTCGCCAACACCAAGGTCGGCGCGATCGAGTTGGACACGGGCAGCAGCAGCGACGACATCACGCTTGGTCCGCCCACCGGCACGGTCCCCATCAAGATCAACGGCGGTTCCCTGTCCGTGCACATTCACAGGCCGGCCGGCAGCGCGGCCTTCGTGCGGGCCCAGGGCGGGAGCCTCAGCCTGGATTTCGACGGCAGGCAAACGCACGCCGTCGGCTCGATTGAGGCGGGGAGCGAGAATCAGGAAGACCTGTACAGGGTCGAGATCAACGGCGGCAACTGCGACGTGACCATGGACACTGCGAGCCCTTCAGGGTGATCGTGACAACCGCCGGTCCAGGGCTGTAACGCGGACGGTGTAGGCGGCGAGGGTGTCCGCGCGGACCGCCTGACGCAGGCCGCGGGCAGCCACCAACGCCAGCGACTCGAGCTCACCGTCCAGGACACCGGCAGCCTTCAGCACCGGGGCCAGGGCCGCGCATCGCTCCGCACCGGCGAGGATGTCCGACTGGCCTGTGCCGAGGGCCGACAGGCTTGACGCCTCGGCGTCGAGGCGGTCCGCGAGCGCCGCGTGCTCGTCGCCGCCGCGCTCATGGCATCGGCGGGCACCTTCGCGCGCGACAGCCGCGCCGATGCGCCCCTCGAGCAGCTTGCCGTCCGCAGCCTCGTTGGCCGCCGCCGCCGGACACAGTCCCACCACCTCGTAGGACCGCACCGCGACCCCACGCCGGCGCAGCGTATCCAGCACCGCCGCGGGAGGCGTCTCGTCGACCCGAAACAGGTTCATCGACAGCTGCAGAATGCCGCCGGGCAGCTCGAACGCGAGGGCCTGCACGCCACGTATCCCGCTTCTGGCCTCACGCAGCGAACGCGCCAGGCCACGAGCTTCAGGGACCGTCACGCCCGCAAGCAGGACGTTGAACGCGACCAGCGGAGACCGCGCGCCAATGCACACGGCGCCGGCGGAGGGATGGAGCTCGGGTCCACCGAGATCGGGCTGGGCCCTTCCGTTCCGGATGTCGGCGAGGGTCCACTCCGCACCATGGCCATAGAAGTAGACGGGGATCTGAAGCTCGGTCCAGACCCTGTCCCCGACCGCGCGTGCCACCTCTCGGCATGCGTCCAGCGACGTCTGCCCGAGGGGCACGATCGGCACCACGTCTGCCGCCCCCACGCGCGGGTGCACGCCGGCGTGTGTCCGCAAATCGATCTTCTCCGCGGCCCTGGCGATCGCGTTCACCAGGCCATCCAGCAGACGCTCGCGCACGCCGGCAAGTGAGATCACCACGCGGTGGTGGTCGGGATCCGGATCCACGTCGAGCATGTGCAGCGGTGAAGAGGCAGCCGCGACCGCGTCGATGACGCTTGGATCACGGCCCTCGGAGAAGTTGGGCACCGACTCGAACAGCTCGACCTCATCCACGCTGCTAGGTTAGGTTGCGATGTCGGGACCGGTGACGCTCGTCTACGGCGACGAGCTCATGAAGCATCACCTGTCCGACTCGCATCCGCTTCAGCCGATCAGGGTGAAGCTCACGATGGAGCTGATCCGGTCCACGGGACTGATCGAGCACTGCCACCTGGTGCCGCCGCGGGCGGCGACGATCCAAGAGCTGGAGCTGGTGCACTCTCCCGAGTACGTCGACCTCGTGCGCAAGCTCAGCGATCCCGCGCAGCGGGCGCGCGTGCCGCACGAGCGTGTCATGGACGCGGGCTTCGACTCGGCGGACAACCCCATCTCGGACGAGCTGCACGAGGGGACAGGGCTGGTGGTGGGTGCG
>VBFO01000123.1 GCA_005881025.1 Chloroflexota bacterium
GGGCTCGTAGTCGACCTCCACCGCCGCGGCGCCGTCGTGGGCCGCCGCCTCGCTGGTCGCGATCACGGCCGCGACAGGCTGACCGGCGTAGAACACCCGGCCCGCGGCCAGTGGCTGATCCGGCCCGGCCACCTCCTGCTCGGGCAGGTCGGCGGCGATGACGACATCCAGCACCCCGGGCACGGAGCGGGCCGCCGTTCGGTCGATCGACTTGATCTCGGCGCTGGCCAGGTGGCTGAGCACGAGCTGGACGTGCAGGAGGCCCGGCAGCTCCAGGTCGGCGGTGAACCGGGTGGCTCCAGAGACCTTCTCCCGCCCCTCCAGGCGGCGGGTGGGGGTCCCGATCACGCTCACCCCGCTATTCTCGCCTGCTCACCAAGTTGACTTTCGGCCACCCAAAAGCAATAGTGAAGAGGAGTAAAAGGGGCGGCCGCAAGGTCCGCCATCCCCCGTCGGCGCGCTCTCGCCCCGGTTGGCTACCGGGAAGAAGGCGGGGGAGGAGGCCAGGCCTCGAGCTTTTCAAGGGGGAAGCTATGACTCCAACTTCGGTTCGGTTCCTCAAAGCCCTGTGTGTGGGCATGGCGTCATTCCTGACGCTGGCCGCTTGCGGCACCAGCACGGGCGGAGGCGGCGGCCTGGCGTCGAATCAGACGCTGAAGTTCCCGATCATCGGCGACTTCGGCACCCTCGACGTGGGCATGATCGACGCGGAGACTGACGCCGAGATCGCGCAGAACCTGTACGACGGTCTGCTCAGGTTCGACAACAACCTGAACATCGTCCCGGACATCGCTTCCGAGGTGCCGACTCCGTCCACGGACGGCCTCACCTACACCTTCAAGCTGCGCAATGACGTCACGTTCTCCAATGGCGACAAGCTCACGGCCAAGGACGTCCTCTACTCATGGAATCGCGGCGCCGCGCTCCAGGGTGGATACGCCTACCTCATGGGCCCGATCGTTGGCTACGACGTGGTCTCCAAGAACAAGAAGAGCGGCGCGGCTCTCGAGTCGCTGCTCGAGGCCAACGACCCGTCGGTGACCATGAGCGGTCTGACCGCTCCCGATGGTCCGGGCGGGTACACCGTCCAGGTCAAGCTGACTGCACCCGCCGGCTACTTCCTCTCTGAGGTGGCGCTTGGGGCGGTCTGCTTCTGGATCGTGGACGTGAATGCGGTCAAGCAGAGTCCTGACAACTGGTGGTCCAGCCCGTCGACGCTCATCGGCACTGGCCCCTTCAAGATGACTGCCTACACGCCGAAGCAGTCGGTCGAGTTCTCGGCGGTGCCCAACTGGTGGGGCACTCCGAAGCCAACCCTGACCAAGGTCCACCTGGACATCCTCCAGGACGCCCACTCTGCGATCACCGCTTACGAGCAGGGCAGCTACGACCTTTACGGATTCGGCGGCTACAGCAACGCGCCGATCGCCGACATCCTTCGCATCCAGTCCAGCGGTACTGAGAAGAGCCAGCTCTTGCTGCACCCGAAGGTCCGGACCACTTGGGTCAGCTTCAACATGACTGCTGACTCCAGCCGGCCGGCCAAGGGTCCCTTCCTCCTCAGCGGCGGCCAGTCAGCGCACGACCTGCGCATGGCCTTCGCGCTGTCGATCGACAAGACCCAGCTGGCGTCCGTCGTTTGCCACAACATCGTGTGCCAGCCCGCGACCGGCGGACTGATCACCAAGGGCCTCGCCGGCTACCTGGGCGACGACCAGGACCCGCTGGCGAAGTTCGACGCGGGCCAGGCCAAGACGCTGCTCAAGGGGGCTGACCCCGACGGCAGCAAGACCAAGGGCCTGACCTACACGTACGACCCCAACAACCCGCTCAACAAGGACGTCGCCGTCTTCCTGCAGGACCAGTGGCAGACCAACCTGGGGGTCCACGTGGACCTGGCGGCGGTCGACCACTCGGCGTTCATCAAGGCCCGCCTGAAGGGCAGCTACGTGCTGGCCCGCGACGGGTGGCAGGCAGACTTCAACCACCCCCAGGACTGGTTCGACAGTCTTTGGGGTACGGCCGTCGGATGCCCTGACGCCAACTGCACCAGTGGTTACACCACACCGGCGTATGACGCCGCGGTGAAGAAGGCTGACCAGGAGCCGATCGAGCAGGCGATCCCCGACTACCAGGCGGTCAGCCGGATGCTGATCCAGGACGTGGCCTACATCCCGCTCTACTACTCGGTGGGCGCGTTCCTGATCAAGGGTTATGTCAAGGGCGCCGGCACCAACGCGTTCTTCGACTACTACTGGAACCAGTACCAGATCCAGAACCACTAAGCCTTTCGAAGAGGGCGCTCGCCGCTGCGAGCGCCCTCCCCACAATTCGGCCACAATGGGATAGGAAGTGTTTACCCGCGGAACACTGATCTACGTCAGTCAGCGGCTCGTGCTGATCGTCTTCACCGTGCTCGCCGTGTCGTCGATAGTGTTCCTGGGCATCCACCGGCTTCCGGGTGACGCCCTGTTCAGTGAGCACCTGCATGGTGACGCGTACCAGAACCTGCTTCACCACTACGGGCTCGACCAGCCGCTGCAGACCCAGTACTGGAACTACGTCGTGGGCGTTGTCACTCGCGGCGACCTGGGCGAGTCGTTGGTCAACAGAGGGCTGAAGATCACGCCCATCGTCACGCGCGAGCTCGGTGTCAGCGTCACGGTCGGCCTGTTCGCGCTCGTGTTCACCGTCGGGCTGGGCATGGTGCTCGGTGTTTTCGCGGCCGTAAGACAGAACACATGGGTCGATTACCTGCTGACCACGACCTCGGTGATCGGCTACAGCATGCCGAACTTTGTGATCGCCAGCCTTCTCATCCTGGTGTTCGGCATCTGGTTACAGAACCTGACTCAGGGGGCGTTTTTCTATCAGCTCGGCACGTGGACTGGCGGCATCGATCAGCTGTGGCTGCCTGCGTTCGCGCTTGGTTTTCCGTACGCCAGCATCGTTGCGAGGCTGACGCGCGCCAGCATGCTCGAGGTGATCAGGCAGGACTACATCCGCACCGCGCGCGCCAAGGGCTTGCGTGAGACCGTGATCATGGTCCGCCACGCCCTGCGCAACGCGCTGATCCCGGTGATCACCATCCTGGGTCCGCTGGTGATGGGCATCATCACCGGCGGCGTGGTGATCGAGAACATCTTCGGGATCCCCGGCCTCGGTAAGGAGTTCGCGCAGAGCATCCTCAATCGCGACTACGCGATAGTGATCGGCGTCTTCACCATGTACGCGGCCCTGGTCGGCCTGGCGAACCTCATCGTCGACCTCACCTACGTCGTCATCGACCCCCGGATCCGTTACTGATGGCGACCGCAACAACCACCGCCCAAGTCAGCGAAGCCGAGATCCTTCCGGAGCAGCAGACCCTCTGGAGCGATGCGTGGCGGCGGCTGAAGCGCAACCGGCTCGCCCTGGTGGCGACCATCTACCTGGTTTTCCTCATCGTGGTGGCGCTGGTGGCGCTGGTCTACACGCCGTACCGGATGTCAGCCGTCGGCATCGCGCCCACGTACGCTCCACCAAGCGCGGCGCACTGGTTTGGGGCGGACTCGATCGGTCGAGACGTCCTGAGCCGGCTGATGGTGGGCGCCCAGGTGTCGCTGATAGTTGGTGTCGGCACCCAGCTGCTGGTGATCGCGGTGGGCGTGCCGATCGGATTGCTGGCCGGCTACTACAGGGGCTGGCTGGACTCGGTGCTGACGTTCATCATCAACGTCTTCTACGGCATCCCCGACCTGCTGGTGGCCATGATCATGGTCTTCCTGCTCGGGCCGAGCCTGACCAACATCATCGTCGCGATCGTGGTGACGCGCTGGATGGACATGGCAAGGCTGATGCGCGGCCAGACCATGTCCCTGCGTGAACGTGAGTTCATCGAGGCGGCGAGGGCCAGCGGGGCCAAGCCGGCCAGGATCCTGTTCGGACATATCTTCCCGAACGCACTCGGCCCGATCATCGTCCAGGCCACCTTCGGGGTCCCGGCGGCGATCCTGTTCGAGGCTTTCCTGAGCTTCCTGGGCGTTGGCGTCCAGCCGCCCACCCCGTCCTGGGGCTCGATGGCGAGTGACGGCATCTCGGCGCTCGAGTACGCGCCGCACATAGTGCTCGTGCCGTCGATCGCCCTGTCGCTGACGCTGCTCGCCTTCAACTTCCTGGGCGATGGGCTTCGAGACGCGCTCGACCCGCGCCAGAAGCGCTAGAGAAAGGCAACTTGGCGACCCCGATTTTGCAGGTGCGCGATCTGCGCACTCAATTCATGACCGACGGGGGCATCGTGACCGCCGTCGATGGTGTGAGCTTCGACCTGCATCAGGGCGAGAGCCTCGGCATCGTCGGGGAGTCCGGAAGCGGCAAGTCGGTGACAGCCCTCTCGCTCCTGCGCCTCGTGCCGGATCCGGGGCGGGTGGTGGGGGGCAAGGTCCTCTTCAAGAACCAGGACCTCCTGCAGCTCACCGATGACGAGATCCGCGAGGTGCGCGGGCGCGACATCTCGATGATCTTCCAGGACCCGCAGAGCTCGCTCAACCCGGTCCTGCGCACCGGCTTTCAGATCGACGAGGCGATGCTGGCCCACGGCCGCCCGAAGGCCGAGGCCCATGCCCGCACAGTCGACCTGCTGAAGCAGGTGCGGATTCCGGCGGCGGAGTCTCGAGTCAAGGACTTTCCACACCAGCTGAGCGGGGGCATGAGGCAGCGGGCGATGATCGCGATGGGACTGTCGAACGCGCCGCAGATCCTGATCGCCGACGAGCCTACAACCGCCCTCGACGTCACGGTGCAGGCGCAGATCCTGGAACTGCTCGGCGACCTGAACCGAGAGCTCGGTGCTGCCGTGATCATGATCACGCACAACATGGGCGTGGTCGCGGGCCTGTGCACGCGGGTGATCGTCATGTACGCAGGCCAGATCGTCGAGCAGGGAACGGTGGAGCAGATCTTCGCGAACCCCCAACACCCCTACACCTGGTCGCTGCTGCGCAGCATGCCTCGCGTCGACGCGGTGAGGCACGAACGCCTGCGGTCGATCGAGGGCATCGCGCCAGACCTGCTGCATCCGCCGGCGGGATGCCGGTTCCACCCGCGATGCCCATTCCGGATCGAGAAGTGCTACACGGACGAGCCTGTGCTCGAAGAGCACGGTCCGGACAACCTGGCGGCGTGCTGGGTGACGATGGATCGGGCTCGGAAGGAGATGGGCGCCGACGACCTGGTGGACATCAGGCCCGGTGCCGGGTCGGGCGTGCACAAAGGCCAAGTCAAGTGAGCTGCCACTGATGGCGCAGGCGGCCCAGATACAACCCACCCCAAGCGCTGGGGCGGCGAATGCGCTGGTCCGGGTGGAGAACGTGGTCAAGCACTTTCCGGCGGGCCTCGGCACGTCGGTCAAGGCCGTGGATGGCGTCAGCTTCGAGATCCGCGAAGGGGAGACGCTGGGTCTGGTCGGTGAGTCGGGCTGCGGAAAGTCGACGCTGGCGCGACTCGTGACCCAGCTGATCCCTGTGACGTCGGGTCACGTCTTCCTCGGCGACGTCGAGCTGACCCGCATGCACGGCGAAAAGCTGAGGCAGCAGCGCCGGCAGCTGCAGATGATCTTCCAGGACCCGTTCGCATCGCTTGATCCGCGGATGACGGTGGGCGACATCATCGCCGAGCCGCTGGACAACTTCGGGGTGCTGCGAGGGCGCAAGCGCAACGAGCGCGTGCAGGAGCTGCTGAGACTCGTGGGGCTGAACCCCAACTTCAACAACAGGTACCCCCATGAGTTCTCGGGCGGCCAGCGGCAGCGCATCGGCATCGCTCGGGCCCTTGCCCTGAACCCGAAGCTGGTGGTATGCGATGAGGCCATCTCGGCGCTGGACGTGTCGATCCAGGCCCAGATCGTCAACCTGCTCGAGGATCTTCAGCAGAAGCTGAAGCTCACGTATCTCTTCATCGCCCATGACCTCTCGGTCGTGCGCCACATCAGCGACCGGGTGATGGTCATGTACCTCGGCAAGATTGTCGAGATCGCTGACAGCGTCGGTACCTACAGCAGCCCGAAGCACCCGTACACCAAGGCCCTGCTCTCCGCCATTCCGGTTCCGGACCCCAAGATCCAGCGCGGCCGCCGCCTCGTCGAGCTGAGCGGAGAGATCCCGTCCCCGATCAACCCGCCATCGGGCTGCCGGTTTCACACCCGCTGCCCGATCGCGCATCTGCCCACCCCGTGCGCTGACAACGAGCCGCCGCTGGAGGAGAAGGTGCGCGACCATCTCGCGGCGTGCCACTACTCACAGGACGTCTAGACAGAACTTCCCCCCCACCCGCGTTTTGCGCGCATTCATACGTAATTCCCGCGAAATTCCGTCTTATTGCGCACAAAAGCGCGCGCGGTCCTAGTGCTGCAGGATGCGGGCCTGGGTCCAGGAGAAGTCGTAGAGCGCCGTCCCTCCGACCCCCTTCACATATGGATGCACCAGGTATTGCTGGATCCCATAGACCAGCCCTGCATAAACGACATCCCCGATCAGTAGCTGGTCCGCGGCCTGGTAGTAGCTCAAAGCGAGAGCGACCGGCCGAGCGTCAGCCGTCTCGACCAGGCTGTCGAGGTTCGGATTCGTATAGCACGATCCCCCCGACGATGCATGCGACACGAACAGGTAATCGAACCAATCCTGCGGATTGTTGTAGTCCGCGCTCCAGCTCTGACGGAAGGCGCTGTACGCACACCGCCCATTGCGCTGGTCGAAGAACGTCCCCCGATCGACGTCATTGCATCCCACTCTCACACCCAGGTTCGCCTTCCACTGCGCAGCCAGGTTGGTGCACACAGCGGTGTTGAAGGGGTTGGTGTCGAACGAATAGGTGAGCCCCTTGACCTTCAATCCCTTCGGGTCCCACGCCAGGTACTCCTTCTTGGCCGCCACAGGATCGAACTTTGAGTTCGGATCAGCCCCATCGCCGAGGTACCCGGCCAGCCCCTTGCTGATCACCCCTCCCGTGGCCGCCGCACACGATGTCCCCGCCGAGCACACCGCGCGCTCCAGCACCGACCGATCGATCGCCGTGGCGAAGGCATGCCTCCCCGCCTTGCCCGCGTCACCCGCGAACGGCCCGCTCTGCAGGTTGAACCCCAACCAATAGCTCACCCCCGCCGGCACCAGCAGCAGCTGTGAGCTCAGCGAAGCGCCCGTCGCGTATTTCACGGCCGTGACCGCGGGAAGCACCTGCCGGCCGTAACCGACCAGGCTGTAGACGCCAGTCTCGTAACCGGCGACCTGTACGGCCGGATCGCTCACGACGTCGACATGCACATGCTTGAGGGCGCCTGTCGAGCCGCCATACCAGCCGGCGACCGGCTCGAAGTCGAGCGACCCTCCGACCACATGCGCTGTCAGCCGAAACGGACCGCTGCCGATCAAGGTCTCCGGCTTCGTGAACCACACGTCGTCGCCCGCAGAGGTGACCACCTTGCGGTCGACGAGCCACATCGGCCACAGCCCGACCTCGGTCAGCCAGTACCCCGCCGCTCTGGCCAGCACCACCTGCACCGTGTGGTCGTCGATCTTCGTCAGCCCACTCAACGTCTTAGTGCGACCGCCCGCCACCTGCTGGTAGCCCTGCACCACCGAGAAGAGCGGCGCGAACTCACCCTGCTTCACAGCGGCGCGGTTCCAGCTGAACAGCACGTCGTCGGCGGTGATTGGGTCGCCATTCGAAAAGTGCGCGTCAGCACGCAGGTGAAAGGTGTAGGTGAGTCCGTCGGCGGAGATGTCTGGAAAGCCTGTCGCAAGGTCGGGGACCTCGTGCAGCTTCTCATCGAATCTGTAGAGACCGGAGAACACGTTTCTCAGCACGTCGACATCGGTGGGTGAGGTGATCTGTGCGGGATCGAAATCGCCGATCTCCTGCGCGATCGGGAAGCTCAGCGTCTGATCGGCGGCGAGCCCTTCAGCCGGCGGTGCGCTGCTTCCACCAAACGTGCACGAAGCCAGCACCGCGGCAGCCGCCAACCCACATGCCACTGTCTTTCTCATTGAGTTGCGGCGGTAAGTTAGCGCCTATGGAGCGGATGACGCTGTGGTGGAGGTTGCGCTCCATGCTCGGAGCCACCCTGGACGGATTGGGCATCCAGCGATCGGGCGGGGCAGCGTACAGACCCGTATGGACGCCGGCAGGCCCGTTCTGGAAGCGCTGGTGGTACATGCTCCGGCCCCCAGCCCCGCCGGTTGATTACGTACCGGTGGGTCCGCCAGCGTGGGCAGGGCCGCCTGAGTCTGAGATCGGGGCGGCCGTGCCGGTGCGTGAGGTCCTCCATTCATCGCAGGACCTGGTGATCGCGTTGACGGACCTGTCCGCGTACTCCAACGGGTTCGAATTCAGGATCGCCGTCCGCTCCAGGACTTCGATCGATGGGCGCTTCTTTGGCTTCGGGCCACACCCGACAACAGAGGTGATCACGATCGAGGTTCGGTTGGCCGATGGGCGCTCGGGGAAGGGCGCCACAAGCGGACATAGTGACGAGCTGATGGACCATTACCGCGGCGCCCGCGAGGGACGTGAGCCGGCCGTTCCCGCCGGTCCGATAGTGGGCACGAGCGGTGGGGGAGGGGGCGGAAAGCGCTGGGACTTCCACTGGTGGGTGTGGCCCCTGCCTCCGGATGGCCCCGTCACGCTCACGCTCAGTTGGGCCGCGAGGCACATCACGGCCGCAGTCGAGCTCGATGGCACCGCGATCCGCCAGGCGGGCACCTCGAGCAGGGACCTCTGGGACGGCGCCTAGGCGGTTCGCCTCAAAATCGTATGCAGCCGGCGTAGCTCAGCCTGGTTAGAGCAGCGGTCTTTTAAACCGAAAGTCCGGGGTTCGAATCCCCGCGCCGGCACCACATGCGGTTTCTTACGTGCCGACTGCGCACAAATGGACGTTATCCGAGCCAAATTCCGCGCTTTTGCGCACAAATGCTGGGAATCAGGCTCAGCTCACCGATCTGATGAAAAAAGCCGCCGCCGCGATGACCGTGTAGGCCCCCACCAGCTGCACTCCCGACAGCCAGTTGCTGCGCCCCTCCAGAGAGATCAAGGCGACGATCAGCGTCGCCAGCGACACCACCGCGATCTCGAAGGCCGTGAACACAAAGTCCATGGGGTGCCCGATTGCCAGGCTGACGAACACCAGGATCGGCGCCACGAACAGCGCGATCTGAGTCGAGGAGCCGACCGCGATCTCCAGGGTCAGGTCCAGCCGGTCACGAGCGGCGAAAAACACCGCCGATGCATGCTCGGCCGCGTTGCCGATGATCGGTATGACTATCAAACCCACAAAGATCGCGGGCAGATGCAGGGTGGTCAGGGCCGGTGACAGAGATGTGACCAGCCAC
>VBFO01000124.1 GCA_005881025.1 Chloroflexota bacterium
CCGGCAAGTTCCCGGTGAAGCGATCCCTCGGCGAAACCGTGACCGTCGAGGCGGACATCTCCGCCGACGGCCACGACGCTCTGTCTGCAGTCCTCCGCCACCGCCACCAGTCGAGCAGCGATTGGACGGAGACCGCCATGACGCCTCTGGTCAACGACCGCTGGCGTGCCCAGTTCGCGGTCACGCAGCTCGGCCGGTACCAGTTCACCCTCGAAGGCTGGGTCGACCCCTTCAAGACCTGGAGCCGGCAGCTCGCGAAGCGGATCGAGGCCGGCCAGGATGTGAAGCTCGAGCTCGAGGCGGGAGCCCACATGGTGGAGGCCGCGGCCAGGCGAGTGGGTGGTGCAGCCGGCGCAAGGCTGACCACCCTCGCGCAGGCGCTGCGCAAGGACGGCAGCGCCATGACGGCGGCCGCCAAAGAAGGCCTCGAGGCGCTGATGGAGCGCCACGCCGACCGCAGCGAGGGCACCACGCTTGGCCGCGAGCTCGAGGTCGTCGTCGAGCCCGAGCGCGCCCGTTACGGGGCCTGGTACGAGATGTTTCCCCGTTCGACGGGCCGCGCCGGCAGCCACGGCACGTTCCGCGACGTCGAGCAGAGGCTGCCCTACGTCTCGGGCATGGGCTTCGACGTTCTCTACCTGCCTCCCATCCACCCCATCGGCAGCGTCCACCGCAAGGGGCGCAACAACAGCACGCGCTCCACGGCCGCCGACCCGGGCAGCCCCTGGGCCATCGGCTCCGCCGAGGGCGGACACAAGGCGGTCAACCCGGCGCTTGGCACGCTCGAGGATTTCCGGCGTTTCGTGCACGTGGCGGCCGAGCACGGGCTGTCCGTCGCGCTGGACATCGCGTTCCAGTGCTCACCGGACCATCCTTATGTTCGCGAACACCCTGAGTGGTTCCGCCACCGCGCCGACGGTTCGATCCAGTTCGCAGAGAACCCGCCCAAGAAGTACGAGGACATAGTTCCCTTCGACTTCGAGACCGCGGCCTGGCGCGAGCTGTGGCAGGAGCTGCTGTCGATAGTGCTTTTCTGGATCGAGCAGGACGTGCACATCTTCCGTGTGGACAATCCACACACCAAACCCTTCCCGTTCTGGGAATGGCTCATCGGCGAAGTCAAGCAGCGCCACCCCGAGGTGATCTTCCTGTCCGAGGCTTTCACGCGCCCGAAGGTGATGTACAGGCTGGCGAAGGTCGGTTTCAGCCAGTCGTACACGTACTTCGCGTGGCGCAACACCGCGTGGGAGCTGATGCAGTACTTCAGCGAGCTGACCCAGCCACCGGTGGTCGACTTCTTCCGGCCCAACCTGTGGCCGAACACGCCTGACATCCTCACCGAGTACCTTCAGAACGGCGGTCGTGCCGCCTTCGCCACCCGTTTCATGCTGGCCGCGACTCTCGGTGCGAGCTACGGCATCTACGGACCGGCGTTCGAGCTGTGCGAGAACCGGCCGCGGGAGGCCGGGTCGGAGGAGTATCTGGATTCGGAGAAATATCAGCTGCGCAGCTGGGATCTCGAGAGCCCTGACAGCCTTCGTGAGCTGATCACGCTGGTGAACAAGGTCAGGCGCGAGAATCCTGCGCTCCAGGTGGACCGCGGCCTTCGATTCCACCCCACCGAGAACGACCAGCTCATCGCGTACACGAAGAGCACCGAGGACCTGGCCGACGTGGTGCTGACTGTCGTGAACCTGGACCCGCATCACACGCAGGTCGGCATGGTGACGCTTCCGCTCGAGCAGCTGGGCATCCCCCTCGATCGGACCTATCAGGCCCACGAGC
This sequence comes from Chloroflexota bacterium, assembly GCA_005881025.1. Taxonomy (GTDB): domain Bacteria; phylum Chloroflexota; class Dormibacteria; order Dormibacterales; family Dormibacteraceae; genus CF-54. The sequence goes on from VBFO01000124.1 coordinate 1,786, forward strand.
AGCTGAGCGGCGCGCGCTACATGTGGAATGGGCCGCGCAACTACGTCGAGATCAACCCCGCCTCGGTCCCAGGCCAGATCTTCAGGTTCCGGCGCCGAGTGCGCAGCGAGCACGACTTCGAGTACTTCATGTGATCATCGAAAAAGCTGACGGGGAGCAGGTCGAGAAGGCGACAGTCAGGCGGCGCCGGCAGCCCGAGACGTTTCGGCTCGAGGACGACCCGCTGTGGTTCAAGGACGCGATCATCTACGAGCTCAACGTTCGGGCCTTCAAGGACAGCAACGAGGACGGCAGCGGTGACTTCAAGGGCCTGATCGAAAAGCTTCCATACCTGCAGGACCTCGGTGTCAACGCAATCTGGCTGCTGCCGTTCTATCCATCACCGCTGCGCGACGACGGCTACGACATCGCCGACTACGCCGACGTGAATCCTCTTTTCGGAGAGCTCGGTGACGTGCACCGCTTCATCAAGGAAGCACATCGCCGGGGCATGCGCGTGGTCAACGAGCTGGTCTGCAACCACACCTCCGACCAGCACCCGTGGTTCCAGCGCGCGCGCCACGCCAAGCCGGGCAGCGCCTATCGCGACTTCTACGTCTGGAGCGAGACCAACCAGCGCTATCAGGACGCCCGCATCATCTTCAAGGACTTCGAGGTCTCGAACTGGACGTGGGACCACGTTGCCGGAGCCTACTACTGGCACCGCTTCTACTCTCACCAGCCGGACCTGAACTTCGACAACCCCCGGGTCAAAGAGGCGCTCTTCAAGACCTGCGACTTCTGGCTCGACATGGGCATCGACGGCATGCGCCTCGACGCCGTGCCGTATTTGTACGAGCGCGAGGGCACCAACTGCGAGAACCTCCCCGAGACTCACGGGTTCCTGCGCGAGCTGCGCAAGCACATCGACGACAACTACCCCAACCGCATGCTGCTCGCCGAGGCGAACCAGTGGCCCGAGGACGCGGTCGCCTACTTCGGAAACGGCGACGAGGCGCACATGAACTTCCACTTCCCGCTGATGCCGCGCCTGTTCATGTCGATCCGGATGGAGGACCGCTTCCCGATCGTCGACATCCTCGCCCAGACACCGCCGGTCCCCGAGACCGCACAGTGGGCCCTGTTCCTGCGCAATCACGATGAGCTGACCCTGGAGATGGTGACCGACGAGGAGCGCGACTACATGTACCGCTCCTACACCCAGGACCGAGCGGCCCGGCTCAACCTCGGCATCCGCCGCCGGCTGGCGCCGCTGCTCGGCAACGACCGGCGCCGGATCGAGCTGATGAACGGATTGCTCCTTTCGCTGCCGGGAACCCCCGTCATCTACTACGGCGACGAGATCGGGATGGGTGACAACATCTTCCTCGGCGACCGCAACGGAGTCCGGACGCCGATGCAGTGGAGCGGTGACCGCAACGCCGGCTTCTCACACTGCAACAGCCAGCGCCTCTACCTGCCGGTGGTCACCGACCCCGAGTACCACTACGAGGCGGTCAACGTCGAGGCGCAGTCGGCGAACCCTCATTCGACGCTGTCGTGGATGAAACGCCTCATCGCGCTGCGCAAGCGCCACCGTGCTTTCGGCCGCGGGACGCTCGAGCTGCTGCGACCCGAGAACCGCAAGGTGCTGGCGTTCGTGCGCCGGTATGAGTCGGAGCAGATTCTGTGCGTGGCCAACCTCTCGCGATTTCTGCAGGTGGTCGAGCTGGACCTCAGCCACTGGAAGGGCCTGGTGCCGATCGAGCTGTTCGGGTCCACCGAGCTGCCCCCGATCGGAGACACGCCCTACTACCTCACCCTCGGGCCCCATTCCTTCTACTGGTTCTCGCTGGAGCCGAAGCCGTCGCAGCAGCTGCTGTCGGATGGCAGCATCACCGCCACCACGCTCCCCGAGATCAAGCTCGCCAATGGTTGGGACTCCATCCTCACCGACGCGGGCAGAGAGCGGCTGGAGGCTGTGCTCTTCAAGTACGTGCCCCATCGCAGGTGGTTCGCCGGCAAGGCGCGAAAGCTGAAGGGGATCCACATCTCCGACTGGATCGACATCCGCACCGCAGACGGCACGGCGTACCTGACCACCATCGTCCTGTCGTACGCCGAGGGCGACCCGGAGACATACCTGCTGCCCATCGCCCACGCGAACGCGGCCGAGGCGACCCAGATCATCGAGCGCTGGCCACATTCTGCTGTCGCATGGATCAGGGTGCCCGGCCAGGAGCAGCGAGGACTTGTGTACGACGCGCTCGGCCCGCCTGGACTAGCGGACGCGCTGCTGTCGGCGATGGCGCGCCGGCGCCGGTTCGGCGGCCCGAACGGCACGCTGGTCGGCTCCACCACCAAGGCGTTTGCGCGGCTGCGCGGGCCGGAGACGATCAAGCTCGAGGCGAACCTCTCGGCCGCCGAGCAGAGCAACAACTCGGTGGTTTTCGGCGAGCGGCTCATCTTCAAGGTGTTCCGGCGGGTCGAGGAAGGCGTCAACCCGGAGCTGGAGCTCGGGCGGTTCCTGACCGAGCGAACCGGCTTCACGCAGATCGCGCCCCTTGCCGGCAGCCTCGAATACAGGCCCGACCGCGGCGAGGCGATCTCGGTTGCGGTGCTGCAGGGCTACGTGCCCAACCAGGGCGACGCGTGGAAGTACACACAGTCGACGCTGGCCGGGTACTTCAAGGCCGCCGAGATGCGCGTGAACGGGGATCCGCCGGTCCTGCCCCGCAGCCTTTTGCTCACGAGCAGCGGCGAGCTGCCGGAGATCGCGACGCAGACCATCGGTGCGTACCTCGACTCGGCGCGGCTTCTGGGTAAGCGCACCGCGGAGCTGCACCTGGCCCTGTCGAGCGACGCGACCGACATCATCTTCGCGCCGGAGCGGATCTCACCGCAGGACCAGCGCTCGATCTACCAGTCGATCAGCGGGCTGTCGATGCGCGCGATGGAGCTGCTGCGAAGCCAGCTCAGCCGGCTCCCCCAGGATGCGCGCGAGGATGCTCGGGGTGTGCTGGAGCTGGAGCCACAGATCGCGCACGCGCTGAAGGCGTTTCTGGTTCGCCGTCTGACCACGACCCGGATCAGGATCCACGGCGACTATCACCTCGGCCAGGTGCTTTACACCGGGCACGACTTCGTGGTCATCGACTTCGAGGGTGAGCCGACGCGAACGCTCTACGAGCGCAGGCTGAAGCGACTGGCGCTGCGCGACGTCGCGGGCATGCTGCGCTCGTTCCACTACGCGTGCCAGGCCGCTCTTCGCTCCGACCAGGTCGCGCCTGAGCTGCTGGCGCGCCTGCAGCCATGGGCTCGGCTGTGGGTCGACTCCGTGTCGGTCGTCTTCATGCGCAGCTACCTGGCCACCGCCGGCAGCGCCTCCTTTACGCCTCAGACGCCGGCCGACCTCGAGCTGCAGCTCACCACCATGCTGCTCGAGAAGGCGCTCTACGAGCTGCGTTACGAGCTCAACAGCAGGCCGGACTGGGTACGCATCCCGCTGCGCGGAATCCGCGACCTGGTGGCGCCCGGATGATTGGCTCCTCGCTGCTGACGGCGTTCGACCTCCACCTCTTCAACGAGGGCACGCACAGCCACCTGTACGAAAAGCTGGGGGCGCACCTGATGGAGAACGGCGCGTTCTTCGCCGTCTGGGCGCCGAACGCCGACCAGGTGAGCGTGATCGGCGACTTCAACAACTGGGACCCAGGCGCCAGCCCGCTGCAGCCGCGCGAGTCTTCGGGCATCTGGGAAGGCTTCGTCGGCGGCGCCCACCATGGCTCGATGTACAAGTTCCACCTCCACTCGAGGGTCACGCGCTCGTACGCGGACAAGGCGGATCCATTTGCGTCGTTCGCCGAACCACCTCCTCGCCAGGCGTCGGTGGTCTGGGACCTCTCTTACGACTGGAAGGACCAGCCGTGGATGACGGACCGGCCGCAGGTTCAATCCGGCAAGGCGGCCTGGTCCGTTTACGAGCTTCACCTGGGCTCGTGGATGCGGATGGCGGACGACCACAACCGCTGGCTCACCTACCGAGAGCTGGCGCCTCGCCTCGCGCAGTACGTGCGCGGGCTCGGTTTCACGCATGTCGAGTTCATGCCTGTGATGGAGCATCCCTTCTACGGCTCGTGGGGCTACCAGGTGACCGGGTACTTCGCCCCCACCAGCCGCTACGGCACGCCGCAGGACTTCATGTATCTGGTCGATCACCTGCACCAGAACGGGATCGGCGTGATCCTCGACTGGGTGCCTTCGCACTTCCCGGCCGACGAGTTCGGGCTGCAGAACTTCGACGGCACTCACCTGTTCGAGCACGCGGACCCTCGGCTCGGGATCCATCCCGATTGGGGCAGCTCGATCTTCAACTACGGACGCAACGAGGTGCGGGGGTTCCTCGTGAGCAGCGCGCTTTACTGGCTCGACCGCTATCACATCGACGGCCTTCGCGTGGACGCCGTCGCCTCGATGCTGTATCTCGACTACTCACGCAAGCAAGGCGAGTGGATCCCGAACAAGTTCGGCGGACGCGAGAACCTGGAGGCCGTCGACCTGCTGCGCAGGTTCAACATCGAGGTGTTCAAGGAGCACCCCGACTCCACGACAGTGGCCGAGGAGTCGACCTCCTGGCCGATGGTGTCGCGGCCGACCTACATCGGCGGGCTCGGGTTCGGCATGAAGTGGGACATGGGCTGGATGCACGACACGCTCGAGTACATGCAAAAGGAGCCGATCCACCGCAAGTACGAGCACCAGAGGCTCACGTTCCGGATGCTCTACGCGTGGTCGGAGAACTACATGCTGCCGCTGTCCCACGACGAGGTTGTGCACGGAAAGGGGTCGCTGATCGCGAAGATGCCAGGCGACGACTGGCAGAAGTTCGCCAACCTGCGGCTGCTGTTCGGCTGGATGTACGCCCAACCCGGGAAGAAGCTGATCTTCATGGGCGGCGAGTTCGGGCAGTGGCATGAGTGGGACCACGACGGCAGCCTGGACTGGCACCTGCTCGACTCTCCAAACCACAACGGGCTCAGCCACTGGGTCGGCGACCTGAACCGGCTGCTGCGCTCGGAGAAGGCGCTATACGAGCTCGATTTCGACCCCTCCGGCTTCTCCTGGATCGACGTCACCGACAACCAGCAGAGCGTGGTGAGCCTGATCCGGCGCGGGTCATCTCCCGAGGACGTGATCGTGGGGGTGTTCAACTTCACGCCGGTGCCGCGGCACAACTACCAGATCGGGGTGCCGACCGGCGGGCGGTGGGCTGAGGTGTTGAACTCGGACGCCCCGGTCTACTGGGGCAGCGGGATGGGCAACCTGGGCGGGGTCGAGGCGGCGCCGGTGGGGAAGCACGGGCACCGGCACAGCATCACGCTGACGCTGCCGCCGTTGGGGGCGCTGTTCCTGAAGCCGTCGGGCTGATCGGATAACTCGCTTTCTGCCGTTCGGGCGTTACACACGTTTTGCGCAAAAAGGGTCTATCAGCGCCTGGGATTCCGCACGTTTTACGCAAAAAGGGCCTATCAGCTCCTGGGATTCCGCACGTTTTGCACCAAACGGCTGGTTGATCGAATTCACGCTGCTGCAGGCACCAAGCAGGGTGAGAATCAGGAGTGCTACCGGGCTGGCTGTTCGCCGCACTACATGCACAACCGCAACGCTGTGCTTCGGGTTACAGAACCTAGGGCTCGGGGGACGGGGCCACTCCCTTGAACTGGTGCGTCGCCCCTGACTCCGCGTGGATCACATGCATGACCGCGTTGATCAACGCCAGGTGTGAGAACGCCTGCGGGAAGTTGCCCAGGTGCCGGCCACTGCGAGGATCGATCTCCTCCGCATACAGCTGCAGCGGGCTGGCGTAGGACAGCAGCTTCTCGCACAGCTCACGCGCCCGTGTTACCTCGCCGATCTCCGCCAGCGCCGACACCAGCCAGAACGAGCAGATCGTGAAGGTGCCCTCCTCGCCCTGGAGACCGTCGTCGGTCTCCGCCGTGCGGTAGCGCAGCACCATCCCGTCGACCGTGAGCTCGTCGGCGATCGCGAGCACCGTCGCCCGCACTCGCGGATCGTCAGGAGGCAGGAATCGGACCAGCGGGATCAGCAGCACCGAGGCGTCGAGCGCCTTGGTGCCGTAGTGCTGGACGAAAACGCCGCGCTCATCGACACCGTGCTTGCAGATGTCCCACTTGATCTCGTCCGCCACGCCCTGCCAGCGCTCGGCAAGCCCGCGGTCGCCATGCAGCTCCGCCAGCCGCGCGCCCCGCTCGCACGCGACCCAGCACAT
>VBFO01000003.1 GCA_005881025.1 Chloroflexota bacterium
CGCGTCTTTGTTGTCGCGGGCGACTCGCAGGAAGCGGCGGGGGAGTTTCCCGACTCGGTGTCGCTGCTGGAGGCGATCGCGGCCGGCAGCCCGGCGATGAACGAGATCGGCGTGACAGGGTATCCGGAGCGGCACAGCTTCATCGATGACGACCTGACGATCCAGGCGATGTGGGACAAGCGTCGCCTGGCGACCTACATCGTGAGCAACCTCTGCTTCGACGTGCGCGTGGTCAAGAGGTGGGTGGCGCGCGTGAGAAAGCGTGGCGTGAAGCTGCCCGTCTACATAGGCATGGCGGGCGTCGCCGACCCGGCCAAGCTGCTGCGGGTCTCGACCCGGATCGGTCTCAGCGACTCCGCCCGGTTCTTGCGCGGCCACTCGAACTGGCTGCTGCGCATGATCCAGCCGGGCGGTTACGCTCCCGATCGCTTTGCGACGGGGCTCATGCCGGAGCTGGCGCGGCCGGACCTGAAGGTGGCCGGCATACACGTCTTCACCTTCAATGAGGTCGAGCCCACGGAAGCGTGGCGCCGGCAGATGCTTTCTCGACTGCGACAACAGGGATAGCGGATAGGAGGGTGTTGGCGTGGCGGTGACGTTTCCGACCGACCTTGAGATCGCCCGGCAGGCAAAGCTCGTGCCGATGCCGCAGATAGCGGAGCGGATGGGCATCGCGCCAGATCTGCTGGAGCCGTACGGGCACGATGTGGCCAAGATCAAGCTCGAAGCCATCGAAGCGCTCGCGGGGCGCCCGAAGGCGAAGTATGTGGTCGTGTCGGCGATCACGCCGACGCCACTCGGCGAAGGCAAGACGACCACCACGGTCGGGCTGGGACAGGCCCTGTCGCACATCGGCCGGTCGGCCACAGTCGCCATCCGCCAACCGTCGATGGGACCGACGTTCGGAATCAAAGGCGGCGCCGCCGGCGGTGGCTACAGCCAGGTCGTGCCGATGGAACGGCTGAACCTGCACCTCACCGGCGACATGCATGCGATCACCGCCGCGCACAACCTGCTGGCGGCGATGATCGACAACCAGATCCATCATCACGAGACGCTGGTGGATCGCGACAGCGTGACCTGGCGACGTGTGCTTGACGTCAGCGACCGCGTGCTCCGAAACGTGATCGTCGGGTTGGGCACGAGGGAGGATGGCGTCATCCGCCAGACCGGTTTCGACATCACCGCCGCATCAGAGGTGATGACCGTGCTGGCGCTGACCACGTCGTTGAAGGACATGCGCCAGCGACTGGGACGCATCGTGATCGGCAACACGACCTCAGGCAAACCCATCAGCGCCGAGGAGCTGCACGCGGCCGGCGCGATGACCGTGATCCTGCGCGACGCGATCAAGCCCAACCTGCTGCAGACGCTCGAGAACACCCCGGTGCTGGTGCATGCGGGCCCCTTCGGCAACATCGCCACCGGCAACTCGTCTGTGATCGCGGACCTGATCGGCATCCACACCGGTGAGTTCCTGGTCACTGAGGCAGGGTTTGGCGCGGACATGGGCGCCGAGCGCTTCTTCAACATCAAGTGCCGCGCTTCGGGCCTCTCTCCCGACGCAGCAGTGGTCGTGGCGACCGTGCGCGCGTTGAAGGTGCACTCGGGCCGCTACAGGGTGGTCGCCGGCCGGCCCCTGCCGCGGGAGATGCTGGCCGAGAACCCCGACGATGTGTGGGCGGGCGCGGACAACCTCCGCAAGCAGGTCGAGAACATCAAGCTTCACGGCGTCACACCGGTGGTCGCGATCAATGCATTCCCGGGCGACCATGCCTCCGAGCAGGCGGCGGTGCGCGAGATCGCCGACGAGATAGGGGTCAGGTCGGCCGTGTGCCACAACTTCGCCGAGGGCGGTCGCGGCGCAACGGACCTGGCGGAAGCCGTCGCGGAGGCCGCCGAGGAGCCGAGCTCATTTCAATTCCTCTATCCATCGAGCGCAACTCTTCGCGAGAAGATCGAGACGATCGCGACGAAGGTCTACGGCGCGAGCGCGGTGGAGTACTACCCGCCGGCGGCTGAGCAGCTCGACTCATACGAGCGGAACGGCTTCGGCAACCTCTCGGTGTGTATCGCCAAGACGCACCTCTCGATCTCGTCAGATCCAAAGCTCAAAGGCGCGCCGAAAGGATGGAAGCTGCCGGTGCGGGAGGTGCGGGCGTCGGTGGGTGCGGGGTTCGTCTACCCGATCTGCGGCGACATGCGCACCATGCCCGGCCTGCCCTCGAGCCCGAATGCGGTGCGAATCGACATCGACGACAAGGGCGAGATCATCGGCTTGAGCTAGAGGCGCGCGCGAGTCCACCTGTTTTGCGTGCAAACGCACGTCTCGCGCGCGGAATTTGATCACTTTGCGTGCAAAACACCAGGATTAGCCCGCGGCCTCGCGCAGCCAGATCTGGAAACGATCGGTTTCCATCACGTTCAAGGCGCGCTCCCAGCGCGCCGTGTAGTAGCCGGCGAAGTCGTAGTCGATGGTCGAGATCTTCGCCTGGATGGCGCCCCAGAGCGTCCAGCCCACGTCTGACATGAGCGCGAACAGGTTCATCCGCGCCAGCTGCTGTGGATCCTCCCGGCCGAAGTACGCGTCACACAGAGCTGCGCGCAGGTCGTCGTCGAAGATCGCCTCCTGCGCGGTGTTGCCGAGGTCGAAGCAGGGGTCGTTGTTCCCGCTCAGCTCGTAGTCCACGATGCGAAGCGCGGAACCGTCGTCGATGAAGTTCTCACAGAGCAGGTCGTTGTGGCAGGGAACGGCGGGCAGCGCGCCGGCTTGAACCGAGCTCTCGATCTCCGCCACCACCGGCAGCCGGTCGCGGTATCCGGCCGGAATCGTGACCCGGTGCTCGTCGACGATGCGTAGGTAGTACTCGATCAGCCGGAACATGTTGAAGTCCTGCTTGAACGGCGCCGCGGAATGTAGCCGGCGGAATGATTCGGCCATGCGCCGGGCCATGTGCGACGAGTGAAGAGTCTCGGCGGACATGGTCGGCCCCGGGATGAACTCCAGCACCATCACGTCAAGCTCCGGTATGTGCTCCAGGACACGCGGACCTATGCCTGTGGCCGCGGCTGCCTTGGTGTTGTAGACCTCGTTGGCGCGATCGATCGAGAGCAGCTCGGTCGATTGACCCGGTACCCGCATCACATAGCGCTCGCCGGCTGCCTCCACCAGGTAGTTCTCGTTCGTGAGCCCGCCCGACAGCGGCGATACTTCGACCTGCCGGCCGCGCCACAGGGCGACGCGGCTGACCGCCTCGTCAAGACGCTCGGACTGCACTCTTGCCCAGCACCGCGTCCGCGACGACAGTCGCGGGCGCCATCCTGCCGAAGACCTCGACCTCGACCTGCGCACCAGGATTCAGCTCGACGGGCAGATAGGTATACGCGAGGTTCTTCTGCACCGTGAAGCCGTAGGCACAGCTGCGCAGGCGCCCCACCACGCGTCCTTCGTGATGCACAGCCTCACCGCCGTAGATCGTCAGGTACTCGCCGCCACCGACAACGAGCGTTCGCAGGCGCCGCTTGGTCCCGGCGTTGATGTCCGGCCACTTCTCGCGCTTGACGGCGAAGCCCAGACCTGCCTCGTACGGGTTCTCGAGCAACCCCATGTCCGTGCCGTAGTACCGGTAGCCCTTCTCCATACGCAATGAGTCGAGCGCGCGGTAGCCACCGGGCCGGATGCCATGTGGCTTGCCGGCGGCCAGCAAACGGTCCCAGACCTGGCCCGCCCACTCAGGCTCGACGTACAGCTCCCAGCCAAGCTCGCCAACGTACGTGACGCGCTGGGCGAAAACCTCGATCGCGCCTATGCGAACGAAGCGGCTGGTCATGAAAGGAAACCCGGCATCAGAGACGTCTGCGTCAGTCACGTGCGCGAGCACCTCGCGGGCTTGCGGTCCCCACATGCCGATGACCGCGAGCTCCTCGGTGACCTCGAGCAGCTTCACCGCCGGATCGCCCGGGCGCTGCTGCGTGCTGAGCCAGCCAAGGTCGCTGTTCACGTAACCAGCGCCTGTGATCAACCGGAACTGCTGCTCGCTGACTCGGGTGATGGTGACGTCGGCGGCGATGCCGCCGTTCCTCTCCAGCAGCTGCGTGTAGACCACACTGCCCGCCGGCCGGTCGATCAGATTGCCTGACACGCGTTCCAGCAGCCCAAGCGCGCCCGGGCCAGAGACCGCGATCTTGCCGAACGAGCTCATGTCGATCACGCCCACGCGCTCGCGAAAGGCGCGGTGCTCCTCGGCGACCAGGTCGAACCATGGCGGCTTCGCCCAGCCGAACTTGCGCTGGTCGGCGCCCGCGCGGCGCCACGGCTTGCCTGGCTCGAAATGCTCCGGCCGCTCCCAGCCGTGCTTGGCGCCAAAGACCGCGCTCAGGTCCTGCATGCGCGTGTGCAGGGCGCTTCTGCGCTTGGGCCGGCCCCACTCGTCGGCGTCGAACGGGTAGCGCAGGTAGTAGTAATAGCGATAGCTCTCACGGGCGAGCTCGGCGGCGTACCGCGCATCGCGGTGCACCGGACCGAAGCGCCAGGGCCGGTACGCGTAGAGATCGAGCTCCGTCCCGCCCGTCGTGATCAGCTCCGCCACCGAGCGGCCGATGCCGCCCGCGCCGCCGAAGCCGTTGAGCGACAGCCCGGCTGCGATGAAGAGGCCTCGCTTGCCCGGCATCTGGCCCACGAGGGGGTTGGCGTCCGGGGTCATCGCGTCGGGGTGGCAGACGAGCTTGACGATTCCGGCCTCGCTCAGGAACGGGAAGCGCCGCGCGGCGCCCTGCAGTAGGGGCTCGAAGCGGCGCTCGTCCGGAGGCAGGGAGATGCCGGAGTGGTCCCAGGGCGCGCCGTCGATCCACCTGGCGACGGGATCCTGCTCATAGCCGCCCAGCACGATGCCGCCGGCTTCGCCCTTGCCGTAGACGAGGTTGTCCGGGTCCCGGAAGCACGGCATGTCGTGTGGCACCTCGTGGCCTGCGACGGCGTGCAGGGCGGCGTGCTGGTGGTCCACCGGGGTCGATATGAGCGTGGCCCCCGCCATCGCTGCGACCTGGGGCGCCCACAGCCCGCACGCGATGACTATCACCTCGGTCTCGATGCGCCCGGCCTCGGTCTGCACGGCCGCCACCACTCCGNGGTCACGCGCGTGTCGGTCATCACGCGTGCTCCCATGTCGCGCGCCGCCCGCGCCAGCGCGTGGGTGGCGGTGTGCGGATCCAGGTCACCGTCACCAGGGACCCATACCGCGCCGTACAGCGAGTCGGTGGAGATCACGGGCATCAGGCGCCTGGCTTCGTCCGCGGAGACCAGCTCCACGTCCAGGCCGATGCCACGCGCGCGGCTCACGCCGCGCTGTAGCTCCATCAGCGACTCTTGGCTCGAGGCGAACCGCAGGCTGCCGACGGTGTTGAACACCCCGAGCTCGCGGTAGAGGTCGATGCTGTAGCGGCGGAACCGCATCATGGTTGGCGACGGGTTGAACTGAGTCACGAGGCCCGCCGCATGGCATGTGGAGCCGCTGGTCAGGTCGCCCTTCTCGAGCAGCAGGGTGTCGTTCCAGCCAGCTTTTGCGAGGTGATAGGCGACGCTTGCTCCCGTGATGCCCCCGCCGATGACGACCGCCTGGAATCGCTCGGTCACTTAGATGTTGAGGCCCGCCGGCGTTCAACCGCTTCGGCGAGCAGCGAGGCGAGGTCGATGACCTGCATCTTCACGCCCGTGGTGCGCACCCCGTCGTCGAGCATGACCGTGCAGAAGGGGCACGCAACTGCCAAAGTGTCGGCGCCGGTCGAAGCCGCCTCACGCACGCGCTCCTCGTTGATCGGCGTGCCGCGACGTTCCTCCATCCACATGCGCGCGCCACCCGCGCCACAGCAAAACGTCCGCTTGCCGCTCCGGGGCATTTCCACCGCGTTGCCGGCGGCCGCGGCCAGCTCGCGGGGAGCCTCGAGCACGTCGTTGTGCCGGGCCAGGTAGCACGAGTCGTGGTAGGTGATCTTCCGCGCGCCGGCCTCCGGCTTGAGCTTGCCGTCGCGGACAAGCTCGGCCAGGAACTCGGTGTGATGGATCACCTCGTAGCGCCCACCAAAGTCGGCGTACTCGTTGCCGATCGTGTTGAAGCAATGAGGGCAGGTGGTGATGATCTTGGTCACCTTCGCCTCGTTGAGGGTCTCGACATTCTGCTTCGCCAGCCGCTGATAGGTGTACTCATCGCCCATCCGGCGCGCGGGATCGCCGGTGCAGGCCTCTCGCGGCCCGAGGATCGCGAAGTCCACGCGTGCTCGCTTCAAGAGCTTGGCCGTCGAGATCGCCGCCAGGCGCGCGCGCTCGTCGAAGGCGGGCGCGCAGCCAACCCAGAACAGGACCTCGGGTGGTGTCTCTCCGGGCTGGAGCACGTGCACGCCCAGCCCCTCCGCCCAGGCGGTGCGGTCGGACGGCGGCCTGCCCCACGGGTTGGAGGCGCGGTCGAGGTCGCGCAGCATCGCGCCTGCCTCCTCGGGAAAACGCGACTCGACCATGACCAGGTTGCGGCGCAGGTCGACGATGTGGTCGATGTGCTCGATCCCGACCGGGCACTCGCGCACGCAAGCACCGCAGGTCACGCAGTCCCAGACGACGTTGTCGGTCACCGCCGCAGGCACCAGAGGCGTGGTGCTTTGCGCCAGCACCTGGTCGCGCAGGGCCATGATCAGGAGCTTCGGTGAGAGCTCCTTGCCCGTGTTGTATGCGGGACAGACGTCCTGGCACCGTCCACACTCGGTGCACGACACGGTGTCAAGCAGCTGCTTCCACGTCAGGTCCTGCACGGTCGCCGCACCGAGCCGCACCTCTGCCTCGGGCTTCTCGAAGTCGACCGGCTCCAGGCGGCCGCGTGACCTCGTGCGCGTGAAGAAGACGTTGATCGCCGCGACGAGGATGTGAAGGTGCTTGGAGTAGGGAAGGTAGACGAGGAAGCCGAGGATCAGCAGCACGTGCGTCCACACCGCCGCGCGCTCCAGCACCGCCACCCACGAGCCGGCGAGACCTCCTGAGACCAGGTTCGAGACCGGCGCCCACTCGCGTGGATAGTCGCTGAACCCAAGCGCGATCTGGCTCGCGTGCCAGGCGACGAGCGAGATCACGATGCCCGCGATCCAGGCCAGGATCAGGTCGGCTTCGGCGAGGTGGCTGCACGCGAACCGCAGAGGTCGAAGCACCTTGCGGATGTAAAAGCCGGCCAGAACGCCGCAGAAGACCAGCCCTGCGAACACATCGACCATCAGCGCGTACCAGCCTTGGGAGCCGAGCCATGGCAGCGTCGCGTGCGGATCGACCGCGCCGATCATCGCGATGAGGATGGTCGGGAAGAGGACGATGAAGCCCCAGAAGATCAGTGCGTGCATGAGGCCGGGGCCGAAGCGCTGCAGCAGCTTGCTCTGGCCGACGACCACGATCGCCTCGGCACGCGCGCGCGCGCGCACGTCGTCGAATCTCGCCGTGGGCTTGCCGGCCCTGATGATTCGGAGGAGCAGAAGCGCGCGACGCGCGAACAGGCCGATCGCGACCAGGATCGCCAGCGCCAGCGCGATCAGGCTCAGCGGGATTTTCGGATCTCCGCCGAGATCGCGGGCACGATCTCTTTCAAATCCCCGACGACCGAGTAGTCGGCGAGGGACATGATCGGGGCCTCCGGGTCGGCGTTGATGGCGAGGATCTTCTTCGCGCCCTTGCACCCGGCCATGTGCTGGGTTGCGCCCGAAATGCCGCACGCGATGTAGAGGTCGGGCGAGATCTTGGTCCCCGTCTGCCCGACCTGGTCGGTATGCGGCCGCCAGCCGGCGCTGGTGACCACGCGCGAGCATCCGACGCGCGCGCCAATCAGGGATGCCAGCTCCTCCAGGATTGCGAATCCCTCTTTCGATCCGACGCCGCGGCCGCCGCTGACCACCACCTTGGCCTCGGCGAGCGAGACCCCGCCGCCGGGAGGCGCAACGTGCTCCGAAACCCTGACGACCTGGTCTTTCGCGTCAATTTGAAACCGATTCACATCGACCGCCAAAGGCTGGACTCCCTCCTCGATCCTCACCGAGTGGGGCGCGACGGTGATCAAGGCGCGAGTCGTGTGCATGCGCGCTTCCTCGAGCAGGCTGCCGCCCCATCGCTGGCGCGTCAGCTGAACAGGGTCACCCGGCTCGGCGGCGATGCAGTTCGCGGCGAGCGGGAGGTCGGTGCGTGCGGCCAGCCGGGCCATCACCTCGTTGCCGCGATCGGTGCCGGCGGCGAAGACGGCGGTGGCATGCAGTTCCTCGGCGGCGTACTCCAGGACCGCCGCGACCGAGTCGGGCGCAAACGGAGTGAACGCGTCCATGGGCACACCATGCAGCGGCGCGCCGAACTTTCGGGCCAGGGTCAGCATCTGACGCGAGGGGTCGCCCTCCTCCATCAACACGACCACCGACATTCAGACGACCCCGATCGTGCGCATCATCTCGACCACCGCCGGCGCCGCGGCGGACCCCGTGCCGAGGCGCTGCGTCTTCCGTCCTGCCCCGCCAGGCACTGCCAGACGTACCAGCTCCAGTCGCGGCTCCGGGCGCGCCGGCCTGTTCAACGTCGTCATCGGCTTTCGCGCAGCCCGCATGCGTCCAGGCACCGACGGATAGCGCGGGAGGTTCAGGCCCTCTCTCACCGTGATCACGGCAGGGAGCGGCAGGACGTAGACGTCGCGGCCCGCGCCGGTGTCCTGCTCACACCGCACCGACGAGCCGTCGACCTTCACGCCTTTCAGTCCCGTCGCGCATGGCCGTCCGAGCGCACGTGCGACGCGCAGGCCGACCTGGTAGCCGCCCGCGTCCGCAGACTCGTTGCCGAAGAGGATCAGGTCGAAAGGTCCCGACGCCTCCTCATCCGCGTGGATCGCCCCAACGATCGCCCCCGCTGTCGCCTGGCCGTCCCATTCCCCAGCGTCGGTCTGCAGATGGAGGGCGCGATCGATGCCCAGTGACATCGCATCCCGAAGCTGCTCGACCGCGTCAGGTGGGCCGAGGGTCAGCACCACCGACTCGCCGCCGACGGCCTCGATGATCCGCACCGCCTCCTCGACCCCGCACTCCTCGTGCGGGCTGATCGTGAAGCCGAGGTGCCGAGTTTCGAGCGCCGTGCCGTCGGCGTTGAGCACCATCTTGCCGCCGGTGAACGGCACCCGTTTGACGCAGACCAGGATCTTCACGCTTTGACGCGCAGGTTCTCCGGGTCGAACAGGGGCGTCGATCCGACCACGGCGACCGCGACGGGGTAGCGCTCGCCCATGTACTCGACCTCCAGCTTCTCGCCCGTGCTTGCGCGCTCGGGCGGCAGGTACGCCATCAGGACGTGCTTCCCGACCGAAGGCCCGGCGCCGGCGCTCGTCACATAGGAGCCGCGGCCCTTGCGGTCGACGATTCGCTTGCCGTCCGGGGTGAGGATCGGTTCGCGTCCCAGCATGTAGCGCTTCTCTCCTGACTTCGACGTGTGGTCGTCGACGGTGAGCGTGCAGAGAATCGCCGCCGGATCCTCCACACGGTGGCGGAGGTGCGCCTCCTTGCCCACGAAGTCCTCTGCCTTGACGCGGGGAGCGCTCATGCCCGCCTCGACCACGTTGTACTCGGTCTCGAGCTCGTTGCCGTGCGCGCGGTAGCACTTCTCCAACCGGCCTGTGGTCCCGTACACGCCGATGCCGCAGGCAGCGAGCCCATGGGGGCGGCCTGCCTCCCACAGCGAGTCCCAGAGCAGAAGGCCCTGCTCCATCGGCACGTAGAGCTCCCATCCGAGGTCTCCCACGTAGGAGATCCGCGAGGCCAGCACGCGCACGGTGCCGACGTCGATCGAGTGGCAGGTGCCGAACTTGAAGCCGTCGTTCGAGACGTCGTGAGCGGTGGCCGCAGAAAGAATGTCGCGCGCGCGAGGGCCCCAAAGGCCGATGGTGGTCATCGAGGACGTCAGGTCCTGAAGCTGCGCCGATCCGTCCGCCGGCAGGTGGTCGCGAAACCACTTCTTGTCCGACATCCCGGACGCCCCTCCCGTGACGACGCGGAAGTGGTCCTCGCCGAGTCGCATGATCGTGAGGTCGGACTTGAACCCGCCTGCGGGGCTGAGGACTGGCGTGTACACGTTGCGTCCCACCGGCACGTCCATCTGCCTGAGAGTGACGCTCTGCACTGACGTCAGCGCGCCCGGCCCGGTGATGTCGAAGATCGTGAAGGCGGAGAGATCGAAGATGCCGGCCCGCTCGCGCATCGCCAGGTGCTCGGCGTTGATGATCGGCGACCACCACCGTGACTCCCACTCCGAGGTGCGGCGCGTCACTTGATCTCCGAACTCGTCGAGGAGCGAGGCGTTGGACTCGTACCACATGGGCCGCTCCCAGCCGGCGGCTTCGAAGAAGAATGCCTGCAGCTCCCGCTCTCGCTCGTGGAAAGGTGCGAGGCGGACGTTGCGGTTCGTCGCCCACTGCTCGTTCGGATGGACGATGCCATAGGTTTTGTTGAAGCCCTCGGCGGCGCGGGAGCGGACGTGCTTGCGCGTCTTCTGGTGCTCGTGGAACCGGGCCGCGTCCGAAGCGTGCACGTCGATCTCGGACTCGCCGTGCACCATCCACTCGGCGAGCGTCTTGCCGGTGCCCGGCCCCTCTTTGACCCAGACTGCTGCCGCCGACCAAAGGCCGTGCACATCTGAAGACTCGCCGAGCACAGGCATGCCGTCCGGCGTCAGCGAAAGGATGCCGTTGATCGCGTATTTCACCCCGACCCTCTCGTTACCCACGATCTCGGGCATGAGCTCGAGCGCGTGCTCCATCTGGGGCTGGAAGTCGGCTTGCGTGAATGGGAACTCTGTAGGAGAGAGTGCAGCCTGAGCGACCGAAGGCAGGTCCTCCGGGTCGTAGAGGATCGGCCGGTGTGCGTACGAGCCGATCTCGAGGTCGCCGCCCGCCTGCCGCTCGTACATGTTGGTGTCCATGTCGCGGACGATCGGAAACTCGATGTCGCTCTTCGCGCTCGCAAACTGAGGCACCGGACCGACGTCGATCATCTGGTGCACCGCGGGGGTCAGGGGAATGTCGGCGCCGGCCATGCGGCCCACACGCGGGCTCCACACGCCACAGGCGACGACCACGCAATCCGTCTCGATGTCACCGCCGGTGGTACGCACGCAGCTGATGCGGCGCTGCTTAACTTCGAGGCCGATGACCTCGGTGTTTGCGGAGACGTGGAGCGCGCCGGAGGAGACCGCCCGCTCCCGCATCAACGTGCCCGCGCGCAGCGAGTCCACCACGCCGACGCCCGGCGTGTAGAAGCCGCCCAGCAGGATCGTCTCGTTGATGTACGGCACCAGCTGCTTGATCTCCGCCGGGGATACGAGCGAGGTCGGTTCGATTCCCCACGACCTACCCGAAGCCAGGCGCCGCGTCAGCTCCTGCATGCGTTCGTGCGTGCGGGCCACCTCGATCCCGCCCGACTGGGTGAAAACCTCGAGCTCCTGGTACTGGCGGACGCTTTCGACGGTGAGCGCAGTCATCTCCTTGGAGTGATCGACCAGGTAGATGAAGTTCGAGGCGTGGCCGGTCGAGCCGCCAGGGTTGGGCAGCGGGCCTTTGTCCAGGAGCACGAGGTCGCGCCAGCCGAGGCGCGCCAGGTGGTAGGCGACGCTGTTGCCGACGATGCCGCTACCGATCACCACCGCCCGCGCGTGCTTCGGGAGGCCTGGCATCTAGCTCACTCTGGCTGGTAGGGCGAGCGGACCTCCTCGGGCAGCTCGTACCACTGAAGGCGGTCTCCGACCTGAGCCCGCAGCCGCCACTTGAGCGGCTTCGCGCGGGCTTCGACGACAGCCCACAGCTCCTCCACGCGCGAGCGCACCAGGTCACGGTCGACCTCGATCTCGTCGAGGGTCGCCAGGAGCTTCTTGATGTTCAGCTGCAGGGTGCGGTAAAGGCCCCAGTCGTCGGCGGCGAGGTGCGCGATGTACGCCGCATCGATGGCGTCATCGTCGCCCGAGGAGACGCGGTGGTCGAGGAACAGGGCGATCGTGTCCACCAGATCCTTGCGGTTGACCTCGTAGATCTGAAGCTTGCTCAGCAGCAGGTCGGCCGGGCTGCAGCACGGACCGTCGAGGTCCAATCTGTCGCGGAGGTCGATGACGTGAGACATCTTGAAGACGTCGATGAAGATGTCGACCTGGCGGCCGTGCGCGGGGTCGTAGAAGTAAAGGCGCCGGTCCCCGTTCATCAGGTTGAAGCGCTCGTTGGCCTCATAGCCCAGCGATGGAAAAAGGGACAGCACCGCTTTGCGGTCACGCTTGGGGATCGCGTAGTCGAGGTCCCCATATTTGCGCTTGAGCGGTGCCTTCTGGGCGCTGGGTGAGTGCAGATTGATGCCCGCTCCCCCCAGCAGCTTGACGTTGACACCGGCCTTCTTGGCGGCGCCGGCCACGCGCGTGGCCTCCTCGATCGGATCCTCGAGCGGCCCTTCAGTCACTACGAGCGAGCGGCCTCGATCTCGATGACGATGGTCTTCAGGTCGGTCATCTGCTCCAGCGCGAAGTGCCCCCCCACACGTCCGATACCGCTCTTTTTGCCCGCGCGGCCGCCGAACGGAATCTGCGCCTCCCAGTAGTTGGAGGACTCGTTGATGTTGACCCAGCCGGTCTCCAGCGCATCCGCCATGCGCAGCGCGCGTGACAGGTCGCGCGTGTACACGGCGCCGAGCAGGCCATAGGGGGAATCGTTGGCGATCGCGATCGCCTCCGCCTCTCCGCGGAACTTGATCAGGGGCGCGATGGGCCCGAATGTCTCCTCGCGGCTGACGAGCATCGAGGGGGTGACGCCGTCGAGGATCGTGGCGGGGTAATAGAGGCGCGTCGGGAAGCCCTCAGCTCGCTTGCCGCCCAGCACGACCTGCGCTCCACCCTTCACCGCGTCGGCGATGTGCTCGTCCATCTTGGTGGCGACGCCCTCGTTGTTCAGCGGACCGAGCGTGGTGTCGGGCGCGAACGGATCACCCAGGCGCAGCTTCCTGGCGGCCGCCTCGAGCCCCGACACGAATGCGTCATGGGCCGGCTCCTCGACCAGGATCCGCTCGCCGGCGGTGCAGCTCTGGCCCGCGCAGAGGTAGCAGCCGACGATCGCCCCTTCGACAGCGTGCTCGATGTCAGCGTCGCCGAAGACGATCATCGGGCCGTTGCCGCCGAGCTCGAGCATCACGTGCTTGCCCGCTGCGCGGCGAGCCACCGAGGCGCCGGTGGCGGTGGACCCGACGAATCCGACCCCGTCCACGAGCGCGTGCCCCGCCACCTCGTCGCCGACCTCGGCGCCGGGTCCGGTGACCAGGTTGACCGATCCCGGCGGAAGGTCCGCCTCGGCGATGCACTCCATGAGCGCCACCGAGATGACGCTGGTCGAGCTGGCCGGCGTCCACACGACGGTGTTGCCGCCGGCGAGAGCCGGAGCGATCAGCTCGGTGGCCATGGTCAAGGGCCAGTTCCATGGCGTGATCACGCCGTAGACACCGCGCGGGACGCGGCGCGTGAAGATCAGCTTGCTTGGGCTCGACGAGGGCAGAACACTCCCCTCCAGCCGCTTGAGGTCCTCGGCGGCGATCCGGAAGTATTCGGCCGCTTCGTCGACCTCTCCGTAGGCCTCCGCGACCAGGGGTTTGCCCTGGTCCAGCGTCAGGATGCGCGCGAGGTCGTCGCGGCGGCGCTCGATGGCATCGGCGATCCGGTGCAGGCGCCTGGAGCGCTCGAAGCCCTTCAAGCCGGCGAGCGCCGCACGTGCGCGATGGGCGGCCTCGACGGCACGGCTCGCATCCGCTCTGGTGCCCAGCGGTACCTGCGCTATCACGGCCCCGGTCGCAGGGCTGACTGCGTCGAAGTGCCGCCCACTTTCCGAGTCGATCCAGGCGCCGTCGACGAACATCTTGCGTAGCGACCGCGCGACGTCAACCGTCATTGCCCCACCTCCCTTCCCATGCCAAACGCCTGCGCATAGATCTTTCGATAGGCTGCGGCGTCCACGTCGCGTGGGTTGCCGATGCTCTGTGGATCGGCCGCCGCCTTGTCAGCGAGCATCGGGATCTCGTCCTCGCTGAAGCCGAGCGCTTGCATCCCAGGGATCTCGACGTCCTTTGTGAGCTGGTGCACGTACTCGACCGCCATCTCGGCCGCGCGCCACATCGAGACTCCGCGCGTGTCGAGGCCGAAGGCGGCGGCCATGCGGGCAAACCGCTCGGGCTCGCCGGCGTGGTTGTACTCCATCACCGGTCCGAGCAGCCGAGCGGTCAGGGCTCCGTGGGGGGCGTCGTGAACGCCGCCCGCCGTCTGGCTCATCGCGTGAGCGGCTCCGGCCGAGTCGGTTCCGTACGCGAGGCCCGCGAGCATCGCCGCCGCGCTCATGTGGTAACGCGCCTGTAGGTTCTCGGCCTGCGAGAAAGCAACGCGCAGGTAGCGCGCGACGTACTCCATCGCGAGCAGCGCCACCGCGTCGGTGAAGGGCTGGTGGTAGCTCATGGTGTAACACTCGACCGCGTGCGCGAGCGCGTCCATGCCGGTCCCCGCGGTGACTGCGGCCGGGAGCTTGACGCTCAGCTCGGGATCGATCACCGCCACCCAGGAGGCGATGTTCGGAGTGCCGCCGACGTTGTACTTGATCTTCCGCTTGGGGTCGGTGATAACGGCCCAGAGGGTGACCTCGCTGCCGGTGCCGGCGGTGGTCGGCACCGCGATCATGGGTGGGATGCGGTTCTTGATCGGGTTGTGGCCCCACTCGTAGTCGAGGATGCTGCCGTCATGGGCGGCGACCACTCCGATGCCCTTGGCGGTGTCCATCGAGCTGCCGCCCCCGATGGCCACCAGGCCGTCGCACCCCTGTGCGCGGTACTCCGCGGCGCCTTCATCGACGAGGTCCACCGGAGGATTGGCGCGGACGCGATCGAAGACGACCGGTTCGACGTCCGAGCCGCGCAGCGCTTCGAGGGCGGTGTCGAGCAGGCCGGCCGCCTTCACGCCGGGATCGGTCACGAGCAGAGGACGCCTGATGCCGAGCAGCGCTGCCTCGTTGCCAAGCTCGCGGATCGCGCCCAGGCGCTGAACGAGACGGGTCGGGCTCTGGTAGCTGCGGAGTGTGTGCTCGAGCATGGGATCAGGAGATGGCCGCCGGGGATTGCTCCCCGGCGGTTGTGGATCTGCTATTCAACCGGAATCTCGTGGTGGATGCGGGAGAGGTCGATGCCCTGCCGCTGGCGTACCACCCGCGCGATGACGTAGATGACCACAGCCAGGAGGTACGTGGCCCCGAGGTAGATGGCCGACGGCACGCTGTTGGAGCCGTAGGTCGCGTTGGTGGCCCACTCGTAGATCATGAAACCGATGAAGATGGCAGCCACGACGCCTGCCACCGTGATCATCGGAATTCCGGCGATCTTGTACTTCGCGATCGGCGAGTTGTTGTAGATGTCCTTGCGCCGCCAAGGCAGGATGATCGCCGCCACGAGGGTTCCCAGGAAGGTGATTGCAATCACCGCTGTCGCATCGAGATAGGCGGCCGCGAAACCGAAGACGTTCCACGCGAAGAGGGCGCTCACCGCGAGCGATGGCACCACCATCAGCAGCAGTGAGCCATAGGGCACCCTCCGCTTGGCGGAGATGTTGGCCGCCCACGAAGGCAGCACGCGGTCGAAGGCGGCGGCGAAGATGACGCGGGTCGACGACAGGAACAGCGTTCCCGCCCAGCCGAAGAACCACAAGCCCATGACCAGGATCAGGACTGCCTGGAAGATGTGGTTGTCGACCAGCCAGCCGGCGAACATCACCGGGTACGGCCAGATCGGAACCGGTGCTGCGGGCGCGTTCGGAACCAGATAGATCGGGTTCCAGTAGGCGGCGTTGGCTGCGTTGTAAAAGCCCCACCCGATCGTCTTCGCGGTGAGCACGAGCACCAGCACGACCAGGGCGACTGTCACCCATAGGCCCCAGAACATGCTGAGGAACGGCTTACGGAGCTCCTTGGCGCCGCGCACCTCGCCGTAGAGCGTTGCGCCCCAGTTCGGCCACAGCAGGTAGAAGGCAAGGAACGGCAGCAGCAGCAGCGTCGGGCCGAGCGAGAAGAAGGTGAAGTCATGTGGGCTGTAGCCGCCCTTGGAGGCAGCATCCAGCGTGCCCTGATACGCATTCGGGGCGGCGCCGAACAGTGATGTCGCCTCGCGGTTGAACGCCGCCTGGAAGTCGCTCTGGCTCGCAAAGAGCAGAAGACCGCATGTGACCGCGAGCCCGATCAGACCAAGCCAGAAGCACACCTTCTGGATACGGGCGTAGGTCTCCATGCCCAGGGTGACGACAAGGCTGACGAAAGCGAGCACGATCAGGCATGCGACAAAAACGCCCCACTGGGTGGCGAAGAACGCGGCGATGCCCGACTGCCCAAGCGTGTAGGCAAGGGGCTCGAAGAACTGGACGATCAGGATGTTGGCGTAGATGGGAGTCCACAGCCAGAGCGTGAACCACCATCCGGTGATGGCCAGGACGAAACCAACTCCACCACCGAGTACGCGGCTCTGCCACGCATAGTCGCCGCCGGTCCTTGGCATGACGCTTACAAGGGCCGCGTAGGCGATCACCAGAAACGTGACGAGAACGCCGGTGATGAGCACCGCAGTGAGCACCTGACCGTCCGGAACAAAGTAGGCAAACGACATGCCGTAGAGGCCGAGCGTGATCAGGTTCACCGACCAGAACGAATAGAGAAAGGCGTCGAACGTCGACCAGGCTTTGACGAGCCCGGTCGCATTGCGCAAGAACAGCGACGGCCGTGACCCTCCCGCCGCTGCCCCGGGCGGGCTAATCGTCGTGTCAGCCATGTCTATCCTCCCAATCCGAACTAGCAGGCCGCTGAAAAAGTGATCGCCGGATTTGCGCCGCCCATTTCGGCCCATGCCGGCGTCGGCTCCTGCGATCCTCGCTCAGGCATTTCCAATGCGTTCGCTCCGGTTCTCGTCGCCTCCTTGGCCTGGGCCGTCTGTGCGTCGCAACTCTCGGCGCCCTTTTCCATCGTCCTGTTAACCGTTCACCAGCTGATAGCTCTTGATCCCCTTCTTCGCGTCGAGGTTGATGATTGCGGCCATCAACATCCCCTCTTCGTAAGCGCTGCCCGGGTTGATGGAAAGCGTCTTGCCCAGCGTCACAGCGCCCTTGCTCTCGTGGATGTGGCCGTGGAGTGAAAGCAGAGGCTGGTAGCGATCGATCGCGTCGCGAACCGCCTTCGAACCAACCGGCCGGAGCGCGCGGCCGCCGTGCATCAGCTTGAGGTCGGCGTCGATGGCCGGAGCCTCATCCAGCCCTGATCGATACGGGGGACAGTGGAGGTTGAAGATCGCATGCGACATGTCCGGGACCTGCGCCGCCATGGTGTCGATGCGCCCCGCAAGCTTCTCCTCCGACTCCTCGCGGTGCGTGTTCCAGGGAGTCGGGTTGGACCAGCCGCTGGAGATCATGGTGAAGCCCTCGATCTCGATCAGCCTCCCCTCGCCGAGCTCGACTCCCTTGGCTTGAAGCACGACATCGTCGACCTCGAACTCGTCATCGTTGCCTGGACAGACGAAGCAGCGCACGCCCGTGCCCCCAAGCTTGTCGGCGGCCAGGTCCATCCACCGCTTGACGCCTTCGAGCATCACCTCGCGGAAGGTGCTCTGGCGCTTGGCCGCATCCTGCTCTAGGTCCTGCACCTGCTGAGGCGTAGCGCGCAGGGGGTAGTAACCCTTGCGCCGGATCTGAGCCTCGACGTCCGGCACCTGGTCGGAAGTGACCCGCTGGTGGTCGCCGGCAAGGGAGTAGGTGAAGTGGCCGTCCTCCTCGACGATCGGGATGATGGCCTTGCCGGTCATGTCGCCACCGCAGATGAGGGTGTCGCAGTCGTAGAACTTGGCGGCGTTCAGGAACTTCCGCCAGCAGACTTCAGAGCCGTGGAGGTCGGTGGCGAAAAAGATCTTCGGCATCAGCGCTCCACTAATGCGGCTCGGATCTCGCGTTCGAAGCCGGTCACGTGCGTGCGCATCGTCTGTTCCGCTCGGTCGCCGTCCCCGGCAAGGATCGCGTTGAGGAGCGCGACGTGCTCCTCCACCGCCTCCCGCAGCCGGACCTGGCGGTCCAGCACCAGGTACCAGAGCCGAAGGCTGAGGTTGAAGTAGCGCTCCAGCGTGCTCTCGAGAAAGCTGTTGCGCGCCGAACGGTAGATCTGCCGATGGATGGCCTGATCCATCCTCATCAGCTCGCGCTGGTCGCTCGCACCGATGGAGAGCGAAGCGAGCAGCTCGCGGATCGCCACGCGGTCCGCCGCGGTGCATCGTTCGGCGGCAAGGCGCGCCGCGTGGCCTTCGAGCACCACGCGTACCTCGGTGATTCGGGCCAGGTCGGTGATGTTGACATCGGTCACGAAGGTGCCTCGATGCGGCACGCTGCGCACGAGCTTCTCGTGTGCGAGCCTCTGCAGCGCTTCCCGGATTGGGGTCCTTCCTATCGCTAGCTCTTCGCGGAGCCGGGCTTCGTGGACGAGAGAGCCAGGAGGGAGGTCCAGGGTCAGGATCCGGTCGCGGATGCGGAGGTAGGCCTCCTCGCTCTGCGAGTGGACGCCACGACGCACCACCGCCAGTGGCGCGGCGCGATCCTGCACCCGAACCTCCGACGCCATCCCCACTCCTGTCGCGGTTGCGGTCGCCCGGCGATATGCCGGCGATATACCGGTCGGAACCGTAGCACCCGCCGGAAGGTGCGTCAAATGGTGCGTGGCCTAGTCGGGTAGCGGCTTGCCCCGCGTCTCCGGCAGGAGCAGAAGGATGGCCGCGCCCCCCAGCGCCGCAATGCCGGCCAGCCCGATCGCGCGCCCCAGCCCCACGCCCTGGGCGAGAAGCCCGACGAGTTGAAGGCCGACCACGCCCCCGACCGCGCCCGCGACCGCGTTGAAGGCTTCCGCGGTGGCTCGCGCCCGGGTCGGGTACAGCTCGCCTGACCACGCCCCCATGACCGGTGTCGCCGCGCTGGCGAACGCACTCCAGAGCAGGTTCCCGATGATGAAGCCCGCCGTGCCGGTCACGAACCCGATCGCAGCGAAGACGGTGTAAACGGCGGTCAGCACCACGCCCGGCACACGGCGTCCGAAGCGGTCGCTCAAATTGCCTCCAGCCAGGTAGGCCGGAAAGGCGATCGCGCCCGAAACGATGATCAGGATGCTGATCCCGGATGGCGACATCCGCAGCGAAGAGCTGGCGAAAAGCGTGAACAAAAGGCCGGCAGGCTCGAGCACGAGCGCCACCAGCACTGTCGTCGCCGCCAGCACGCCAATACGCAAGCGCCAGGGCGGCTGCAGGAGCAGACGCACAGTCGAACCGCTGATGTGGGCGCGCTGCCAGGCGCGCCCTTCGGGGAGTTGCATCCAGATGAAGGGCACGGCGGCAAGACCGACGATGCCGGCCATGAAGAGCCACCGCCAATGCGGGGCGAGCAGCGGGTAGGCGATCACGGTGATGAGGAGGCCTCCCCCGCTGAGGATCGCGAGCAGGCTGACTGCCTGGCCTCGGTGCTCAGCAGGCGACTCCTCGACGATCAGGGCGGTCGCCACGCCGGCGACGAGGGCCTCGAAGCAGACCGCGACCAGACGGAGCAGCGCGAGCACAGCCAACGACGGCGCGAACGCGCTCGCGAAGTTCGCCAGCGAGAACCCTGCGACACCAACGGCTATCAGTCGCCGGCGGCCAAGGTGATCTGCCAGCGTCGCCAGGGGCAGGGCGCCGAGGGCGCCCAGCGCCAGGACTGAACCCAGGTTGGAGAGCGCGGATACATGGGCGTTGAAGTCAGCGGCGATCGCAGGCAGGGCGAGGACAAGCACCGAGCCGTCGAACCCCACCAGCACGACCGCCAGCCCGGCCCAGACCAGGGTCAAGCGCTGCGGGCGGTCGAGGGCTATCAATCTGGAGCGCTAGCGTATCCAGCCGAGCCTTCTCAGCAGGTACGGCCCCGGGCCAAGGAATCCGCAGGTGGCGGCGACGTGGACGATCGCGACGCCCAGGAGCGACGGCGAGCCGGGCAGCAGCCAGAAGGCGAGCCCGACGGGAATGCCGAGAGCTGCAGTGGCGAGGGTGTCCGGCCACGACCAACCGAGGCGGTGATAAAGGACGTAGGCGGCGGTCCCGACGGCGAAACCGACAGGCGGCGCTACGAGAGCGCTCAGGCCGCCTTGAATCACTCCGCGGAAGAAGGCCTCCTCGATGGGACCGTTGACGAGGTAGAACCCGGCCTGGAACCAGGCATCGCCGGGTCCCGACGGAACGCTGAGGCCTCCACGTCTGACCGCCAGCCACCGCTGCCCCAGAGCGCCGGCAGCGAACGCCACAGGTGTGGCCAGCAGCGCGAATGTCAGCTGGGCACTGAGGTCGCCGGTGCCGATGCCCATCCAGGACGGCCGCCAGACCAGCTCGACCACCACTGACGCCGCGGCGAATGGAAGCAGCCGCAGCAGAAAGTCCGGCGCCATCCACGCCCAGCTGTCGGGAATATCCGTCAGCACGACTCGCGTTGGAGTTCTGGTGGAAGCCATCGAGTTTGATCTCTTCTACGACTACACGTGTCCGTTCGTCTACCGGGCGGCGGAGATGCTCGAGGTGGTGAAGGAGTCTGGCGAACGCGAGCTCCATGTGACCTGGAAGTTCTTCTCGCTGGCCCAGGTCAACGCGAACGACCCCGAGTGGACTGCTTGGGGCGCGCCGGACTCGGAGACGGTAAGGGGCCGGCTCGCGTTCAGGGCTGCCGCGGCGGCGCGATGCCAGGACGCATTCGAAAGCCTGCACATGCCCCTGCTGCTTGCCCGTCATCGCGACCGCGAGGACATCGATGATCCGGGCGTCATCAAGCGGCTCGCCGGCGCTGCAGGACTCGATGGCGACCGCTTTGGCGCCGATCTCGCGGACCGGCGCACCCTCGAGGCGCTGGCACGAGACCACAGCGAGGCGCGGGCCAAGCACGGTGTTTTCGGCACTCCCACATTCGTCTTTCCGAATGGAGCTGCGGCGTACGTGCGCCTGGCCGGGGTGCCCTCGAAGGAAGATGCGCTGAGGATTTTCGACCGGCTTGTCGACATCGCGCGCGGCGAGCAATCGATCCTCGAGATCAAGCGGCCGGTCGCCCCGGTCTGACCTGACCCAGCACCGGGTACTGCGCCGTACTGCGCGTTCTCAAGCTAAGGGAAGTAAAGGTCCCATGAGTGCTCGCTGGCCGCGCCAGTCAGGTCGGGACGCTTCGGGCCGCGAAAGCGAAGCCCCGGCTGAACCGCTTTATCTCAATGCGGCGGAGTCCTGGCGCAGCTGGTTGGTGACCGGCAGTCGCGCCCGGGGCGCCGATCCCCGCCGTGTCCGTGGAGCCCACCGCGGACTCAAGAAGATGCTGATCGAGGGTGTCGCCGACGGAGGCCACCACCCGGAGTCCTGGCGGCACTTCTCGGGCGCGATGGTGCGGCTCGCGATCAACGATGCCCTCAACTCGCTTCCGAGCGAGCAGACAAGGGTCGTCTGGCTCGCCTACTTTGCCGGCATGTCCAATCGTGAGATCGCGCGCCAGCTGGGCCTCAGCGTAGGCGGCGTGCAGCGGCGGTTGAAGGTGGCGCTGGCTCGCATCGCCGAGCACATCGAGCGCGGTCGCAACGCCGCGTTCGCCTGGATCATGTGGCTACCTGGCCTCCGGCCGGGCGGGCCGCGGGCGCGGATCCCCGATTCGTTCGGCGACATGGCCCGCGGGCTCGGGGCCGTCACCGCGGGCGTGGCCGCGGCTGCCGCGCTGGCGATCCAGCCTGATGCCCCGGTCCACTTCGTGCCGGCTCCGGCGGCAGCAGGCCACGCTGCGACGAGCCAGAACGCACCTCGCACCGGTTCGGCCGGAGACACCGGAGCCTTGCCGGTGGTCGATGTAGGCGCGCTCTCTGTCCCGGTCCGAGTTTCGGTACCGGCGGTTCCCCCCGTGGTTCTTCCGCGGATCCCCGCCCCGATCCAGCTGCCCGCCCCGCCCAAGGTGCCCGCCCTGCCCAAGCTGCCCGCCCCGCCCAAGGTGCCCGCCCTTTAAGAGGACGCGCGTGGGGATCTCGCATTACTGGATCCAAACCCGCGGCGTTTGAACTCTTGGGGCGCGGATTGGTGCGCCTAGGGAGGGCACTACGGCGATTTCAGGCGTTGCTATATGGTCGACAGAGTGATCCAGCTGCAGCCCCTCGTGCGCCGTTTTGGGGTGCCTGCGCTGGTGGGGATGATCCTGCTGGCGCTGTTCCTCGACGTCGTTCTGCGCCCTGAGCCGATCGGGGTCGACTTCCACACGTACGCAGCGGCGAGCCTGGTCGGCATGCAGACGGGCTGGGCATACATCTACGACCAGAACCTCGTCACGTACATCCAGACGCAGATCCCGACCCGGGTGTGGACACAGCCGTTCCTGAGCCCGCCCCCAGTGGCCTGGATGGTCGCTCCTCTGATGGCGCTGCCGTACGCGGCCGCTTTCTTCGTCTGGGCGCTGGGCATACTGGCCGCCTTTATCGCAGCGCTTTGGTGGTCCACCGACTACCGCGGCAGGGCGCGGGTGATTGCAGTCGGCGCCACTGTCGCGGTCTGGTGGGTTTTCAGCGCAGTCCACGTCGGCCAGGTGGCCCCGCTGATCGCTGCCGGCCTGCTCGTGGCATGGCGGTTGCTTCGTGAGGACAAGGACTTCGCCGCCGGCATTGTGCTGACGGTGGTGTTGTTCAAACCCAACACGGCGCTGCTGGCCCCGATCGCTCTCGCCTTTGCCGGCCGGTTCAAAGCGTTCGTAGCCTGGATCGCAGGCTCGGTGGTCCTGGTCGGCGTCAGCCTGGCCAGCCTCGGGCCGCATGGGATCGAGGCGTACATCGTCGATCTCATCGACATGCCGGCTCAGATTCGCCACAGCGCGTCGCTGCAGGCGATCGAGGGCACATTTGGTCTCACCGGCGCCGGCGCCACCGCCTTGCGCGTGATCATCGTGGTCGCGGCCATGGCCACGGCCTTCCGGTTCCGCAAGAGCCCTTGGCTGGCGATGGTGGTCGGGGCGATGGCCTCGCTCATGACCGCCTCCTACCTGCACCCGTCCGACATCTGCCTGCTGGTGGCCTCCGGCTGGATCCTGTGGCACGAGCGCAGCGATCGGGTCTGGCGCGCGCTCCTGGTCGGGTTGTGGTTTGTCGCCCTCCCCTTCTTGAGGGTCGTCGGCCTCGGCGTGCCGCTGAATCGCTGGTTGATAATCGAGATGGTATTCATGGTCGCGTTGATCCTCGATGCGTGGATGACGAGGCCCGCGATCTCCTCTCAGCCTCGGGCCTTAACACCCGCGGCTGATTTCAGTGGGCCTGCCCCGGCATAATCGACTGCGGCCCGCCCAGGCCACGCGGTTCCCAGGGGAGTCCTTGCCACTCGACATTCGCGATCTACACGGTCCGTGTCGCGTCCTCGCCGGACCCGGCACAGGTAAGACCCACGCGCTCGCCGACCTCTACGAGCAAGCCGTCCGCGGCGGCGTTGCGGATCGGAGTCAGATCCTCGTGCTCACGTTCTCGACCGGAGCAGCGGGTGAGCTGGCCTCGCGGATCGACACGCGTCTGCGAGACGACTACGGGGAGGCGTGGATATCGACCTTCCACAGCTTCTGTGCTCGACTGCTCCGGGATCACCGGCCTGACCCCCATCGCTTGCTTCTCAACGGATTCCAGGAATCGATGGTCATGCGTCAGGTCCTGGCCGAGACCGACCCCGCATTGCTGGGGCCTCTCGCGGGGCTCCACCGCTCCGAGGCCTTCGCCCGCGACCTGCTGACGTTCGTTGCCCTGATGAAGCAGAACCTGGTACATCCTGCGGCGCTTCTGCTGGCCGCGGAGGCTGATGCCGGCTCCCGCCTGCGCACCTTGGCGGCCATGTACCAGGCGTATCAGCAGCGCCTCGAGAGCCGCAAGATGGCCGACTTCCGCGACCTTGTCATCGGCGCCATCGGGCTGCTCTCGGCGGACGCCGAGCTGCTGGCCCGCATCCGCTCGAAGTTCAGGCTGATTCTTGTCGATGAGTTCCAGGACGTGGATCCTGCCCAGTTCAGCCTGCTCAGGCTGCTGGCGCCTCCAGAGTCGCGCCCTCGACTGGTCGTGGTGGGGGATCCTGACCAGTCCATCTACGGATTCCGCGGAACTGTTCCACGCCTGCTGAGCAGCGACTTTGCTGCCGTCTACGGCGGCAATACCTTTCTCCTCGGCGAATGCCGGCGATGTTCGCAGCAGGCGCTGGATGCTGGAGAGCGGCTGCTCGCGGCCACTCAGGGCGGGCGCATACCGCGGCGCCTCAAGGCGATGAGAGACTTCGATTCCGGCGAGCCTGAGCTGGTGGTCGTGCGCGAAAGCGATGCCGTGGACGAGGCGTTCTTCTGCGCTCGGGAGATCAAGCGGCTCCTGGCCACCACCCCCGACCTCAAGCCCGGCGACATCGCGCTCCTGCTCCGGAGCACGACCACGATGGGCCCGCCGTTCGAGGAGGCGCTGCGCGCGCTGGGCGTCCCGTTCGAGGTGCGTGGTGCCGGTGCGACGGCTCGCAACGAGGTGGTGCGATTCCTGCTCGGCTACCTGGAATCCCTGCGCAGACCTGAAGACCCGGAAGCATTCCAGGCCTCGCTCGCATCGGGGCTCGGTCGCGTCGAGCCGATGACCCTGAGCCGCTTACGCGCGCATGCATACGAGCACGGCCGCCCACTCACTCGCGTGATGCGCCGGTTGATGTACGTGCTCGCGGCGCGCGACCCCGCGCGCTGGCCGCTTCCATGGGGCGAAGCAGCTCCCACAGACGATCCGATCTTGCCCGACTACTGGGAGTTCTTGACCGAGCCTGAGCTGGACTGCCTACATGACGCCATGACCGCCCGGCACCGCCTCCTCGAGCGCGCGACCCGCTTGCCACTCGCGGCGCTCGCCTACTCCGCCCTCATCGAAGACGGCGCTCTGGGCCGGCTGCTCGAGCTTCAACTGTCGGCCGAGCAGCGAATCGAGGCGATGTCCGATCTCCGTGCTGCGATCGAAGGACTCGAAGGCGTCGAAGCGGTGTACGAGCGCCTCCATGGACGCAAACCGCTGCTCGTCGACCTGGCGGTTCCGCTGAACGCTGTGCTGTCGGGCGCCGCGGATGACACCGAGGCTGCGCCTGCGCGGACTGACGCCGTGCAGGTCATGACGGTTCACCAGGCCAAGGGCCTTGAGTTCGAGCACGTCTTCTGCTCGGGCTTCGCACACGGTCTCTTTCCGGTCGCCGCACGACCTCACCCGCTGCTCGATGCGGACGAGCGCGCGTGGCTGGAGGCGTTCAAGGTCGGCTTCATGCCCTCCTGGCCCTCCGACCCTGACGGTCACACGGCCGAGGAAGCAAGGCTTGCGTTCGTCGCCCTGACGCGGGCGCGACGCCGCGTCTACATCACTTACGCAGACTCCTATTTGCGGCAGGCCGGTCCGTCTGTTTTCCTCGACCTGGCAGCTCCTGAAGCCGGCGTTAGAGAGTTCACGCGCGCTTCGGCCCGGCTGGAACCGTCAAACGTGCTGCTGGCTCGTGAAGCCGAGGTGCTCATCGCCGCGCAGCGGGGGCCACTCGACGACGCGACCAATCAGCGCGCTTCTGCGCTTGGCCTTGACGTCAGCTTTCTCGCCGACCCTTTCGCCGGCGAGCCATTCGAGCCGTACGGCCGCGACCGCAACCCTCTGAGCGTGAACATCGACCACTTCAGCCCGACGACGCTGAACAACTATCTGAAGTGCCCTCGCCTGTACTGGTACAGCCACCATCCGGGGCTCGTCGCCGAACCACGTTCCGTGCTGATGGAGCGTGGAGGGTTTCTGCACGAGGTGCTCGAAGACTTCCACGCGCACGAGCCCGAATGGCGGCCACTCGAATCGGACCGCCAGCGCGAATGGCTCGAGGAGGCCCTTGGCCGCAGGCTGGATCAATACCTGTCGCGCATGGAAGGGGTGCTCGACCGCAAGCGCGAGGAGCACCAGGTCCGCACTGTGCTCTCCAACTACATCCGCTTCGCGACCGGGATGCAGCGGGTGCGCCGGCTGGGCACAGTGGCGCTGGAGCGTCGCTTCCATCTCCAGCTCGACGGCGCCGAGATCGTCGGCAAGATCGACCGCATCAACGATGTCGGTGATGGGCAGGTCGAAGTAGTCGATTACAAGACGGGCAGCGGCAAGAGCATGCGCTGGGCTTACGAGTCGTACTTCGGGCCGGAGCTCTCCGACGTGCAGCTCGCGCTCTATTACCTGGCGTGCCGTTTCGGCTTCGATGACGACGGAGTGCCGCTCGGTTTCAAACCCAGGTTCCTATCGCTCTGGTACCCGAAGGAGTGGGTCTGGGGTTCGATCCGCGAGGTGATCTTCAGCGTCGGGCAACCGGCCGGTCTCAAGGAGTATCGCGAGCGGCTGCTCACCGACGATGACCTGGAGCGCAGCCGCGCCGTGGTCATGGAGGCGATCGCCGGCATCAGGGCCGGCCGGTTCGAGCCGGCGCCGCGTGACCTTGCGGGCACCTGTGTGAGCCGTTTCTCGAGCTGCCCACACTCCTCCATCTGTCCTTATGGGGGACAGCCACCGGAATGAGCGCAGCTGTCGCCCGATCCGAGGTGGAGAGGAAGCCCGGCTTCATGCCGGGCGTCACCCAAGCGAGCCACCAACGACAGCTGATCGTCGTGGTCGAGTGCCCGGGGGGGTCCCGCGGGGGGGGTCCGCAGACCTCACCCGCGCTTTCCTCCATCTGTCCTTATGGGGGACAGCCACCGGAATGAGCGCAGTCCTTAGCCCGCTCAGCGCCGAGCAGGCGGCGGCCGCCCACGCCGGACCTGATGGTGCTTTCCTCATCGCCGCCGGGCCAGGCACTGGAAAGACGTTCACGGCGACCGAGCGGTTCTGCTGGCTGGTCGACAACGGCGTGCCGCCCGACCGGATCCTGGCCGTCACCTTCAACGACCGCGCCGCGGACGAGCTGCGACAACGCATCACCGACGAGCTCAACCGCCGGAAGCCGGAGCTTGGCCCGCAGGTGATGGACGGCGCGTGGATCGGCACCTTCCACGGCACCTGCGCGCGGCTGCTCGACGAGTTCGCCTACCTGGTCGGCGCACCGCGCGAGCTTCGCGTTCTGGACGACACTGGCCAGCGCCTGTTCGAGTCGGGGTTGATCGCAAGGCTGGGCAGCGGCGCGGCAGCACCGCTCGACCCCGATTCGTTCACCGCGCTCGGAGTCGAGGACCTTGATGGCTTGCTGCGGTCCGGCCTGCGCTTCGTGCTCAAGCTCAAGGGTCGAGGCATCCGGCCCGACCAGTTCCAGCAGCGCGCGACCGAGCTGCACGGCATCAACTGGGCGTCGCCGGATGCTGCCGGCGGGGAACGCGCCGCCAAGGCTGAGCTCGAGGCAATCGAGGTCTTGTCCTTGATCTACCGCACCTATGAGGACGCGCTCCGCGACGGGGGCCTGCGCGACTTCGATGACCTCATCCTCGCGGTCATCGATGCGCTGCAGCGCGTACCCGAGTTTCGCGCCCGCTGCCGCGAGCGATTTCGATACCTCCTCGTGGACGAGTTCCAGGACACCAACCGCATCCAGCTGGACCTGATCCGCCTGCTGTCGGGGGATGAGTTCGGCAACGTCTCTGCTGTCGGTGACGCCAAGC
This sequence comes from Chloroflexota bacterium, assembly GCA_005881025.1. GTDB lineage: Bacteria > Chloroflexota > Dormibacteria > Dormibacterales > Dormibacteraceae > CF-54. The sequence continues at coordinate 27,728 of VBFO01000003.1, forward strand.
AGTCGATCTACGGCTGGCGAGACGCGGAGATCGAGAACATCCGGACCCGGTTCGGCGGGCGGCGGCTGCCGCTCACTCACAACCGGCGCTCGTTCCAGGAGATTCTCGACTGCGCCACCGACTTCATCCGCCGCGACAGCGACTTCTCGACCGAGCCCGACCTCGTCGCCACGCGGGGCAGCGGCGGCGCTCCAGTCACTATCGTGATGGCGCCGGACTCGCGGTCGGAGGCGCGCACCGTGGCCGAGACGATCCGCCGCCTGCACCGGTCTGGGCGCCGGCTCTCGGACATCGCCATCCTCTCGCACTCGGTGCGCATGCTCCCTCGTGAGTTCGAGGACGAGCTCCGGCGTCAGGGCATCCCGTACCTGACCAGCGGTGGGTCCGGCTTTTTCGACCGTCAGGAGATCAAGGACGTGCTCGCCCTTCTCCGCCTGACCGAGAACCCGATGGACGACGGCGCGTTGGTGCGTGTGCTGCAGGGACCGATCGTCCGCATGACCGACCGCTCCCTGTACAGGCTCGCGGAGAGGCGTTCCGGGAAGCGGGGCATGCGCCTGCGTGACTGTCTGGAGGAGTCTCGGAGCGAGGGCTACCCGGAGATGGAGGAGCGCGTCTCCGCCCAGGCCGCAAAGCTGATCGAGATCACTGACAGGCTCGGCAGGCTTCGCGATGCGCTCACGGTGGCCGACATCCTCAACCGTCTGCTGGAGGAGTGCGGCTACATGCGCTGGGCCGAGCTGCGAGCGCAGCGCGACGGGAGCCCGCGCGCTTTGCTCAACCTACGCAAGGTGTTTCAGCTCGCGGCCTTCTTTGAGCGCGACCTCGCGCTGGCCGGTGTCGGCGATTTCGTCCGCCACCTCGACCAGGTGATCGACGCCGACCTGCCGGTCGGTGAAGCGCTGCAACCTGTGGCATCAACCGAGGCAGTATCACTGCTCACGATCCACTCGGCCAAAGGCCTCGAGTTCCCGGTCGTGTTCCTCGTCAACCTGAGGCCTCCGAGGCCACGCGACACGGAGCGACTGTTTTTCGACCCCGACGGGCTCGGCTTCGTGATGAAGACCTGGCGGGGGGAGAAGCATCCCCGCTTCCAGCTCACGTCTCCGGGCGCGCCGGCGGTCGCACTGGCAATCGGTGAGCGGCGGCGGGTGGTTTACGTCGGTCTCACGCGCGCCAAAGACGAGCTGTTCGTGACCGCGACCAGGGAGGAACAGTCATCCGCGGAGGTCGAGATCGGCGACCACGACCACTTTGCCGAGATCCTCAGCTGGGCCCTCGCCAACCCGGCCAAAGCCTCGGTGGTCGAAGCCGAGCAGTTACAGCTCCCCGCGCTGGAAGCAGCCAATGGCACCGCCACGACCGCCTCACACGTCGCCCTCGACGTGCTCGACCGGTTCGAGCTCGTGCGCCCGAAGCCTTCGGCTTCGGTCACGGCACCTGACGCCGAGCTCGAGCTGAGCTTTTCCCAGCTGCATGACTACGAGATCTGTCCTGTCCGCTACCGCTTCAGCCAGGTGTGGGGCGTTCCGGCACCTCCTGACGAGCTGCTCAACCGCGCCGCGCGGGCGGCGAGCTCGACCGAGCTCGGGGCGGCGGTCCATACGGCCCTGGCTGCGTGGCATGCGGGCGGAGGCGATCTGCTCTCGCTGTACACGGGCCCAGACGCCGGCCGGCCCATGCTCGAGCGCTATCGGGATCATCCGCTGGCGTCCGTGAGCACGCTTGGCGTCGAGGTCCAGTTCAACCTTCGGCTGGGAGGAGCGCGGATTCGCGGCGTGGTCGACCGCGTGTGCGAGGTCGACGGCCGCACCGTGTTGATCGACTACAAGACGAATACGACGCTGGACGATTCGCTGATCGCCGCTTACTCGCTCCAGCTGCGCCTATATGCGCTGGCCGCTCGCCGCGGACTGCTCCCCGGCGACGGCTCACCCCGATTGATCCTGTTCGACCTGCGGCATGGCGAGACCCACGAGGTATCTCCCGACGACCCAGCGGTCGAAGCTCGAGTCCAGGCCATCGCAGCGCGCATCTCAGCCGGCGATTTCGCTCTCGGGCCGGAGCATGCGAACCGCCCCTGCCTCCTGTGTGCGTACCGCCCGATCTGCAAAGACGCTCGCGTCGATCAATCGCGAGCGTGAGCCAGGAGCGCTACTTCGAGCGCAGGGAGATCAAGGCGGCGATCGCTTTCGCTGAGGCGGGCGGCATAGCGGTCCATCGCAACTTCGACTCCTATCACGGGTCCACCATCCGCGGCATGCGCCGGGAGAAACCTTTCCTGCACGTCATCGGCCTGCGGCCGAACCTGGAAGCGTGGGGCCGGCGGCACGGTCTCCGCCCGGAATGGATCCAGCCTGAGAAAAGACGGAACGTGGCTCATTACGACGTCTTCGGGCCCTTTGCAGAGGAACTGATCGGCAGGCTACGAAACCCGGGTTGACACGATTTGACGCAACGCGTTATGATGCCTGGGTTACACCGAGATCTGAAGGGAGAAGCCACATGAGCACCGACATCAAGGACATGACCGACACGGTCGAAGAGGTGGCGTTTGGCGCTGCCGAAACCGCTGCCGAGATCGCGTCGAACCCGATGGGGGCCGTGCGCAGGCAGGTCAAGGGCCTGGAGCGGAAGGGCACCCCGGCTGCACGCAAGGCCAACCGCCGCTTCAACGCGCAGCTCAACTACGCCACCGCTCCCGCCAAGGACGCGTTCAAGACGATCAGCAAGACCGCGGAGAAGGTGGCCGGCGAGCTCGCGCCGGAGAAGGTCGTGATCAAGGGCCTTCGTCTGGTCAAGGTGCAGGCCAAGAGACCTGACGTCGTAGGCGATGTCGCCAAGCGAACGCTCCGGTTCTTCAACCGCTCCTTCAAGACGGTGGCCAGGGTGGCGACCCGCTTCGAGAGCGCCAGCGACCTCACGACAGTGGCCAAGGCCGTTTCGAAGCCGGCTGCGATCCGGCGCACGCGGCGCTCACGCCGCCGCGCGGCCTAAGCAGCAACCAAGCGAAGGGCGTCCCAAGAGGGACGCCCTTTCTTATTTGTTACCGTTCGGCCAATGGTCGTGTGCACGGGGTCGATCGCGTACGACTACATCCTGAACTTCAACGGCCGGTTCAAAGACCACATCCTTCCCGACAAGACGCACATCCTCAACCTGAGCTTCCTCGTCGACGACCTCCACAAGCGGCGTGGCGGGGTGGCGGGTAACTACGCCTACAACCTGTCCCTGCTCGGCTATCCCGCCGCCGTGCTGGCGACGGCCGGCTCCGACGCCGCCGAGTACCGAACGTGGCTGGAGGCTCGTGGTGTGGACTGCAGCGGACTGCGCTTGATGGAGGGCGAGATCACCGCGACCGGCTTCACCACCACCGACCTGGACGACAACCAGATCACCGGCTACTACGGCGGGGCCATGCTGCGCGCAGGCATGCTCGGCCTGGACGATGCTCCTCGGGATATGGAGGCGGTGATCATCGGGCCGAACGACCCGGACGCGATGATGCGGCTCAGCCGTGAGTGCCGCCAGCGATCGGTCAGGTTCGTCTTCGATCCCGCCCATCAGCTGCCGAGGCTGGAGGCCCGCGATCTCGCCGATGCATCGGCGGGCGCGTGGATCTTGATCGGCAACGACTACGAGATCGAGCTGGTCAAGGAGCGCATGGGTTGCGACGACGACCAGCTCATGAAACAGGCCGAGATGGTGGTGACGACGCTCGGCCGTGAAGGCTCACGCATCGCCAGTCGCGATGGTGTGGTTGCCATTCCCGCCGCGCCGACGGAGCTCGAGGTGGACCCGACCGGCGCCGGGGACGCCTATCGAGCGGGCCTCGTCGCTGGGCTTTTGCGCGGCCTCGACGTGGCGGTCGCGGGTCGGGTGGCGTCGCTTGCGGCCACTTACGCGATCGAGCAGGTTGGCACCGCCGAGCACGCTTACACGAAGGATGACTTTGCTGCTCGATACAGGAAATCCTTCGCCGCGGATCTGCCACCGACCTTCTTCGTCAGCTGAACTTGCGGCTTTCCTCTCTTCTGTAGGCCCAGATGGCGATGGCGAAAAAAGCGACGCCATAACCGGCGAGGTAGATCCAGTCAGTGCTCACACTGTCGGTGGTCGGCGCTCCAATGGCGTCCCAGCCGAGTTGCCCAAACCGATACAGCGGAAGGTAGGGGGAGATCTGCTGGATGACCTGAGGCAGCAGCTGCTTGGGGAAGAACAGGCCTGATGCGAACGCGGTGGGTAGATAGACGAGGTTGATGACCGCGATGGCAGAGTTGGGTCCCGACAGGTAGCCGATGGCGAACCCGAGCGCGATGAAAGGGATCGACCCGAGCAGCACGCGATAGCCAAGCGTGAACCACTGAGA
>VBFO01000170.1 GCA_005881025.1 Chloroflexota bacterium
CCTCGGCGAACGAGGCGCGCGAGCGGCGCTCACCCCCGGCGAAGATGACCTCTTCCATCTTGCGGCCGCGGATGTCTTTGGCCTGGCCGGAACCGAGCACCCACTTGACAGCATCGACGATGTTGGTCTTGCCGGAGCCGTTCGGCCCGACGATCCCGGTGACACCGCCCTCGAAGCGGATCTCGGTGGCACGCGCGAACGTCTTGAACCCCAATAAGTTGAGCGAGCGCAGAAACAAGGGCGGCAACAAGGTAGCAGACGGGGCCGCCACTTGCCTACTCGGCAGGTTCACCAAACTGGCGGCTTCGAGGCGGCTCGAGGAGCGCCGGCTCTGGCTCGGGAAGCACCGTCAGGGGCGTCGATTCCGCGGCCGGCTCGGGCGATGTCCGCTCAGGGGCTTTGGGGCGCCTGGCGCGAGTTCTCGAAGCACGCGGCACTTTGGCGGCCGGTAGCGGTTTCACCGTCCCGACCAGGCTCTCGAGCGCCGCCCGCGCGGCGCCCTGCTCCGCCTCCTGCTTGGTGGCGCCATGCCCTGTCCCCAGGGGGTCGCCGCCCGCAAACACCACCGACGTGTACTCGCGATGCGTGCCGACCTTGGCACCCTCGCTCTCATAGACCGGCGTCTGGCCCAGGCGCTCTTGCGCGACCTGCTGCAGCCGCCCCTTGTAGTTCTCGTCCTGTACGGGTTCGGGCAGGTGGCGGTAGCGATTGAGGTAGTAGTGGTAGGCGGCGTCATAGCCCGCGTCCAGGAAGACAGCACCGAGCACCGCCTCGAACGCGTTGGCAAGCAGCGACTTGAGGTTGCGGCCTCCTCCCTTGGAGATGCCTTTGCCCAGGTAGAGGTAGCTGCCGAGGTCGAGCTGCTCCGCGAGGTCGGCCAGCGTGTTGGTGTTCACCATCGACGAGCGGGTCTGGGTGAGCTCGCCTTCGGTGGCGCCAGGGTGGTGCTTGTACAGGTACTCGGCAGTGATGAGCTGAAGCACTGCATCGCCGAGGTACTCGAGCCGCTCGTTGTCGCGCGGGGAGAGGTGCGGGCTCTCGTTGGCGAATGAGCTGTGCGTGACAGCTTCCTGGAGGAGGCTCAGATCGCGAAAGTGAATCCCGATCTTTTGCTGCAGCTGCTGCAGCGATTGAATTTGCGCCGTCGCCTGAAGTGCTATGAGCCGGCCTTCTCCTGGATGTACTCCCAGGCCTGGCCGACGGTGGTGATCTTTTCGGCGTCCTCGTCGGGGATCTCGAGGCCGGTGTTCTCCTCGAACGCGTAGATCAGCTCGACCAGGTCGAGTGAGTCGGCGTTGAGGTCCTCCTGGAAAGAAGCATCCATCGTCACCTGCTCCGGCTCGCAGCCGAGGCGCTCGACGATGATGTTCTTGAAGTCTTCGAAGCTGAGTTTCTGGGTTTCCAAATCATGCCTCCAGGTGCAAGTCGCCCGATGGGGGTCGCGATCTACTGTATCAGGGCAGGTAGATCGGAGACGGCGGCCGCGGAGCTGACCGCGATGGCCTTGCGGCCTGGCGCCAACTCTTTCATCATCCCCGTCAGCGCGCGCTTGGGACCGACCTCTACGAAGGTATCGCAACCGAGCTCGACCAGGCTCTGAATGCACGCGGCCCACCGCACCGGCGAGCGCAGCTGCATCTCCATGACGTGGGGGATCCTGTCGCCCTGCTGATGCGGACGTCCTGTGAGGTTCGCCATGACAGGGAGCCTCGGACTGCGCCATTCGATGCGGTCGAGCGCTTGGCGCAGGCGTTCGGCAGGCGGCGCTGACGTTGAGCGGGATCACGCGTTTTGCGCCTGCTTCCTGAAGGCGCTTCGACGCCGCCTCGAGGCCGGCGGTCGTGCCGGCGATGACGGTCTGGGTGGGGGTGTTGTAATTGGCCGGCCAGGCGTCGTTCATGCCCGCGAGGGCGACCTCTACGGCCTGAGCGTCCAGGCCGAGCACGGCACTCATCGACGTCGTACCCGCGGGTGCCGCCTCGGCCATCGCCTTGCCGCGCTCGGTGACAGCCCTGATGACCTGCGCGGGCTCGACCGCGCCTGCCGCCGCAAGGGCGCCGTACTCGCCCACGGAGTGGCCGGCGGCGGCATCGGCTTGGTGGCCGGCGCGGGCCAGCAGCACGGTCAGGCCGAGGCCCATGAAGGTGAGCGCGGGCTGTGCGTTCTGGGTGAGCCGGAGCTCGTCGTCGTCGGCGTCCGTGAGCAGGTGGCGGAGGTCGACGCCGGCGGCCTTCGAGCACCGCTCGCAGAGCTCGGCCACCTCAGCATCGGCGAGCAGGTCGGCGCCCATGCCGGCGTGCTGGGAACCCTGGCCGGGATAGAGAAAGGCGAGTTTCACGGCTTCACCGTACCCCTACCGTTATCCGCCGTTGCCGGCGCTGGCGGGTTTGAACCACCCCGTGATGGCCGCGGCTGCCGGCAGCGGCGGGTTTGGGGAAGCTAGGCGGTTTTGATTACTTCCTTGCCGTTGTAGTGGCCGCAGTTCGGGCAGATGGCGTGGGGACGCTTCATGTGCTTGCAGTTGGGGCAGGGCTGGATCTGTGCGAGCGCCAGCGCGAGGTGCGAGCGGCGGCGGCCCTTCTTCGATTTCGACAGCTTGACCTTCGGTAGTGCCACGGCCCGCGAATTTTACCGGAGTCTAAGAAACGGCTGTCGGATCCGCCTCTTCGGCGGCCGGAGTGCTGGACTGCAGCGCCTCCACCCCACGCCGGACCGTCGCGAGCGTCCGGCCCAGGTGCGCCTCGAGCTGCTTCAGCTGCTCCAGCGCGTAGGCCTCGGCCTCGCGGATGATCTGATCCGACTTCGACTGCGCGTCCTTCACCACCTGGGATGCGTGCCGCTCCGACCGGCGCAGGATCTCGTGCTCGGACACCGTCTCCTCAGCGCGCTCGTTCGCGCGGGACATGATCCGCGCCGCCTCCGCGTGCGCCTCGGTGACGATGCGCTGCTGCTCGGCGACCGTCCAGTTGGCCTGCTTGATCTCGTCTGGAAGATTGAATCGGATCTGGTCGATGAGCTCCATCAGCTCGTCCTCATTGACCATCACCTGCGTCGAGAGCGGGACGTGCCGAGCGTTCTGGATCAGGTACTCGAAGCGGTCAAGCAGCTCGTCGACCTTTATCTGTACTTCTCCTTCAGCGCCCTGGCGATGGGCGGCGGAACCAGGTCGGCCACCTTCCCTCCGTAGCTTGCGATGTCCTTCAAGATACTTGACGACACGTAGATGTGGGCGAAGCTCGACATCAGGAACACCGTGTGTACGTCGGGCGCCAGCTTCCGATTCATGAGCGCCTGCTGAAGCTCCGCGTCGAAGTCCGAATAGGCGCGCAGCCCCTTCACGATCGTGTTCGCACCCTTCGATCGCGCGAACTCGACCGTCAGTCCTGTGAAGCTCGTGACCTCGACCCGGTCCCGGCCTTTGAGTGACTCCCGAATGAGCT
>VBFO01000125.1 GCA_005881025.1 Chloroflexota bacterium
CGAGGCCGCCGCGTCCACCGTAGGCGCAATCACCTGGAGCCTGGAGGCGTGAGCCTGCTCCGACGGCCGGCGGTCCTCATCGCGCTGGGCGTGGTGATCAGCGTCGCCGCGCTCTACCTGGGTGCGTGGTGGATGCCCTTCCCGGTCGGTCTTTCGCTGGGTCTCGTGATGCCGCGAGCTCGATTCTCGATCCCGGCCGGTGCCGCTATCGGTCTCATCGCGTGGACGGCACCCCTGGTCGGCGAGCAGGTTCAGTACGGGCTGGGACCGGCCGCCACGAGCATCGCCGCGATCATGGGGCTGACCGGCGCCGCCGACCTGCCGGTCGCGCTGACGATTCTTGTCGGTACCTTGCTGGGAGCCTCGGGAGCCTGGCTGGGATCGGCCGGGAGAGCGCTTGCGCCCCGCGGCGCCAAGCCCGATGTCGGACGGTCGCGGGCCTCAGAGCCCAGCCTGGAGCCGGCTTCAGAGAAGGCTGCCCTCCGCTAGAGCGGAGGTGGCGCCACCTGGGCGTTTCCTTTGCAGATCCAAATCGGAGGTTGAAGGAGATGCATCTAATCGGGTTCCTGATCATGGGGGCCATCGTCGGATGGCTGGCGGGCAAGATCATGAGCGGCCACGGGTACGGAATCATCTGGGACGTCGTCCTCGGCATAGTAGGTTCGTTCATCGGCGGCTTTGTTTTCTCGGTCCTGCTCGGTGTCCAGCCGACCGGTCTCGTCGTGTCCTTCATCGTGGCCCTGATCGGCGCCGTGGTGCTGGTCGGGATCGTCCACATGCTGCGGGGCGAGGGTCTGAGGACGACCTGATCGCGATCTGAGTCTCAGGCCTGCGCCTCGCGGGCCAGCTGGCTGTTGCGCCATGTGCGGAACGCCGCAAACGTGACCGAGATCAGGCAGCCGCCCAGGAAGATGAATGTGCCGATGACGTTGACCTGCGGCGGCACGCCGAGTCGCGTGGCGCCGTAGACCCACAGCGGAAACGTCTGCGTGTTTCCGGCGACGAAGCTGGTGATCACGTAGTCGTCGAGGCAGATCGCAAACGCGAGCAGCGCCGCGGCGATCACTCCCGGGAAGATGATCGGCAGCGTGACGAGCATGAAGGTCTCGATGGGCGACGCTCCGAGATCTTCGGCTGCCTCTTCGAGCGCCGGATCGAAACCCGCGAGACGGGCGCGCACCGTCACCGCCACGAACGGGATCGAGAACATCACCTGCGCCAGCACGATGGTCAGGAATCCGAGCGGAACGTTGCCGGCGATGAAGAGGGTCAGCAATGCGGACCCTATGACGACCTCCGAGGCGGCGATGTTCATGATCAGGATCGAATCGAGAATCGTGCGACCGCGAAATGCATAACGGTGGAACGCAAGCGCGATCAGTGTGCCCAGGACCGTCGAGATCAGCATGCCGAGCGTCGCGGTGCTCAGCGAGCTGACCAGCGCGCTGGTAAGCGTCGGAATCGCAAACGGATGCTCAAACCACTTCAGGGTGAAGCCAGTCCACTGCAGGTTGTACTTGCCGTGCGTGTCGTTGAAGGCGAACAGGATCATCACGAAGATCGGCATGAACAGCCACAGGATCACCAGGTGCGTGTAGCCGGGCAGCATCCACGCACCTACGCGGAACCTGCGCGCGCGCACGCGCGCCTGTGGCTTCGCCTGGATCGTCAGTGCAGCCTGGCCTGCCATCAGTCCGAGAGGATCTCCTTGGTCCCGAAGATCCGCTGATAGGCAAGCAGCATCGCCAGCAAGCCGACCATGAAGATGAACGCAAGTGAGGCGGCGAGCGGATAGTTGATGTCGACCTCGAACTGCTCCTCGATCACGCGGCCGATCATCGTCGTGCCCACTCCTCCGAGCAGGTCCTGGTTGACGTAGTCGGCCACCGCAGGGATGCCGGTCAGAAGCACGCCGGCGAAGACACCCGGCAAGGACAGCGGGAAGATCACCCGCCGGAAGACCTCGAAGCGATTTGCGAACAGGTCCTCCGCCGCCTCCACCAGGCGGCGGTCGATCTTCTCCAGCGAGGCGAAGATCGGCAGCATCATAAAAGGAAAGAAGGTGTAGGCAAGACCCCCGGTCACGGCCACCGGAGTCGCCAGCACCCGGAAGTCTCCAGGCAGCAGGCCCGCATCCTTGAGCGGCTTGAACAGCGGCCCGTAGTCGGCAAGCAGCGTCTCCCACGACAGCGTGCGGATGACGAATGAGACAAAAAATGGCAGCAGGACGATCAGCAGGTAAGCCGCCTTGCGCGGGCCGGCGTGGAACGCGATCCAGTACGCCGCTGGATACGCGACGAGGAAGGCCACGATGGTGGCGGCCCCGCCGTACTCGATCGAGTGCAGGAACTGGGACGAGTAGAGCTGCAGCCCAAAGGTGTAATTGCCCACGTTCCAGTCGAAGTTGAAGCCCGCAATGAAATCGCCCGATTCCAGCGAGGTGACCGCCAGGGCGAGGATGGGCAGGAGGAAGAACAGGAAGAGCCATCCGCCGCCGGGAAGGATCAGCAGGTACGGAGCTGCTGCGCGCGCAAATCGCACCCGGAGCGCCGGCTTGCGAGGGCCGGCACCCGCGGCTGCGACAGCTTGCATCCTGCTCTACCCGATCGTTAGGTGATGATCACGGAGTTGAAGATCGCGTTCCACTGCGTGGCTTCGCTGGTCGTGAGGTCGCGGTAGTACGAGGTCTGAGCCAGCTCACCGGCAGGCGGAAACACAAGCGGGCTCTCCGACGTGCCCAGCAGCGCGGCCTTGGTGTCCTTGTCAGGCTCGGTGGCCGCCTGCTGCTCGATGATCGCTTTGGCCCCCGGCACGGGCGTGATGTAGTCGATGTACTCGGCCAGGGTGGCGGCGACCTCGGGCTGATACACGTAGTCCATGTACGTGATCGCGTCCACCGGATGCGCGGCCCCGACAGGGATGCACATGTTGTCGGTCCAGATCAGCCCGCCCTCGACGGGGATGACGAACTTGAGGTCGTTGTTGCCGGCGGACAGGTTGGCCTGGAAGATGTCGCCGGACCACGCCATGCTGATCCACGTGTCGCCCGCGGCCAGGGCTTTGATGTAGCTCTGGTCGTAGTACTTCCGAACGATCCCGCCGTCGCGCTGCTGCTTCAGCTTGTCGGCCGCCCTCTGCCAGTCGGCCGGGGTCGACTTCTCGGGCTTGACGCCGATTCCGACCAGGGCCAGGTTGCCTGTGTCCTGGTTCCCTGCAAACATGCCGACCTTGCCCTTGAAAGCGGGGTCGAACAGGTCCTGGAAGCTGGTGATGTCGCGGCCCGTCCGGCTCGGGTTGTAGCCGATGCCGGTGAAGCCCGATTGCCACGGCATCGTGAACTTGTTGCCGACATCGAAGCTGCGCGTGAGGAGTCGCGGAGCCGCGTTCTTGAAGAAGTTCGGCATCTTGCTCGGGTCCAGCTCGACCAGCCAGTGCTTCAGCTGGAGGTTGCTCATCTGGATCCCGTTGGTGATCACGATGATGTCGTAGCCGGTGGAGGCTCCCTGCTGGAGGGTCGGCGCGATCTTGGCGAAAAAGCTCGCGTCGTCCTGGATGGGCTCTGAGTAGTTGACCTTGATGCCCGTGTCCTTGGTGAACTGCTCCAGCGAGGGGTAGGTGGTGTTGCCGGCCGCGTCAGTGCCGGTGTCGATGTAGAGCGGCCAGTTGGCGAAATCGAGAGTGCCCGCCTTGGTCGCCTTGTCCCACACCCAGTTCACGTGCGCCGAGGTCGGAGCCGAGGTCTTACCGCCAATGCCGCAGGCGGCCAGGAACCCGGCCGCGCTGAGCATGCCGGCGCCTTTGAGCGCCGTGCGCCGGGAGAAACGTGCTTGGGTCAGGCCGCGGAGGAACGAGGGGTCGAGGTAGCTCGGACGGTCTCGGTCGGTGTCGCTCATGCAGGCTCTCCTACCAACGGCGCTTCGGCAGCCGGCTGGGTTTCGCCGGTCCCAACCGGAATCACGAATGTGTGCTCGGGCCGCCAGGCCAGGCTCACCGCCTCGCCCTGCGCGGCGACTGGGCCGCCGCCGGCGTTTCTGTCGAACGCCGACAGGCCACCACCCTCCTTGGTGGCGAAAAAGTACTGATAGCTCACGCCGACGAACACCGCGCTCGTGAGCGTCGCCTCCAGAGTGTTCACGCCCGGCTCTAAGGACTGCGCTCGGGAATGCACTGTAATCTTCTCGGGCCGCACGCCGACTTTGACCTGTTCGGCGACGGCCAGCTCCGGGTCCGCCTTGACCAGCAACCGCTTCCCGGTGTCCAGCTCCACCACGCCCCAGCCATTCTCGACCCCCGCGTACTTGCCGTGAAGGAGGTTCGAGGCCCCCAGGAACTCGGCGACGAAGGTGGTCGAAGGTCGCTCGTAGACCTCTTCTGGGCGGCCCAGCTGCTCGATGCGGCCGTGGTTCATGACCGCGATCCGGTCGGAGATGGTCATCGCCTCTTCCTGGTCATGCGTCACGAAGATGAAGGTGATTCCCACCTCGTCCTGGATCCGCTTCAGCTCCAGCTGCATCTGCTTGCGCAGCTTGAGGTCCAGCGCACCAAGAGGTTCATCCAGAAGCAGCACCTGCGGGTGATTGACGAGCGCGCGCGCGAGGGCAACCCGCTGCTGCTGCCCGCCGGAAAGCTGCGAGGGTCGCCGCCGCCCCATCCTCGTCAGGTTGACCAGCTCCAGCGCCTCCCCGACGCGCCGCTCGACCTCTTTGCCTGTCACCTTGCGGCGCCGGAGCCCGAAGGCGACGTTGTCGAATACGTTGAGGTGCGGAAAGAGTCCGTACGACTGGAAGACCGTGTTGACGTCCCGCTTGTAGGCGGGCAGGTCGGTGACGTCCCGGCCGTCGAGCTTGACGGTGCCCTCCGTCGGTTCCTCGAAGCCGCCGATGATGCGGAGCGTGGTCGTCTTCCCACAGCCCGACGGACCGAGCATGCTGAAGAACTCACCGCGCCGGATCTCGAGATCGAGGTGATCGACGGCGATCACGCTGCCGAACGACTTGACGACCTGCTCCAGGGACACCACCGCATCGCCGGGCGCGGCCGATCCGCCGCCGTCAGCCTGCCGCTCGGTCACAGTGCGGGCCTCCCCTCCGGGTTAATCTTGCTCCCCGGCAATTAAGTCGCCAGAAGGCGACAATTACAAATCCACGCTGATTGCCTGTCAAGGCAAGGCCTGGAGGGGAGCACACCATCCATGGCGACTTCGACCGCCCAGGAAGTATCCAAGGTCCGCGTTGCCGAGCTGATCAAGCGGGAAGAGGATAGGTTCCGCAGCGCCAGGCCGCGCTCGCACGAGCTCTGGAACGAGGCTCGCGAAGTGCTTCCGCGAGGCGTTCCCTCGTCATTTCAAGATGCGGCACCCCAGCCCGTCTTCGTGGATCACGGCCAGGGCAGCCGGGTCTGGGACGCCGACGGCAACGAGTACGTCGACTTCCACAACGGATTCGGCGTGATGGTCGTCGGTCATGCGCATCCGAAGATCGTGGAGGTTGTCAGCAAGCAGGTCGCGCGGGGATCGCATTTCGCCCAGCCGGTCGAGGACGCCATCGTGGTCGCGAAGGAGCTGTCCAGGAGGTTCAAGCAGCCTCAGTGGCGCTTCACGAACTCGGGCACCGAGTCAACGCTCGATGCAGTGCGCATCGCACGCGGGTTCACCGGGCGCGAGCGGCTGCTGAAGATCGAGGCCTCGTACCACGGCCACCACGACGCGTTGATGGTGTCGGTGGAGCCGCCGCCGGACCAGATGGGCCCGGCCGACGCCCCCGCGTCGATACCGCAGAGCGAAGGCATACCGGCCGCCGTCGTCGAGCTCACCTCGGTGATCCCGTTCAATGACCTGGCCGCGGCGGAGAAGGCGTTTGCGAAACATCCGGGCGAGATCGCGGCCGTGATCGTTGAGCCCGCGATGATGAACGTCGGCATCGTCCTCCCCGACCAGGGCTACCTGGCCGGGCTCCGCGACCTGGCCCACAAGCACGGGGCGCTCTTGATCTTCGACGAGGTGAAGACCGGAGTGACCATCGCGCCTGGCGGGGCGACCGAGCGCTTCGGTGTCGTGCCTGACCTGGTCGCCCTGGCCAAGGCGATCGGCGGCGGGCTCCCGTGCGGCGCGGTCGGCGGCAGGGCCGACGTGATGGCTGTGATCGAGCAGAAGCGCGTGGCCCAGATGGGCACCTTCAACGGCAACCCCCTGACGACGGCGGCGTCACGCGCGACCCTGCTCGAGGTCCTCACGCCGACCGCCTACGCACACTTCGACGCCCTGGCCGAGACGCTGCAGGGCGGCCTCGACGCGGTCATAGCGGAGCATTCGCTGCCGTTCCATGTCACCACGCTCGCAGCACGCGGCTGCGTGACCTACCGCCGCCAGCGCGTGCGCAACTACCGCGACTACCTCGAGATCGACAAGTCCCTTGCCTATCTCAGCTGGCTCTATCAGTGCAACCGCGGCGTCCTCATGGCGCCCGGCGCCGAGGAGAACTGGACGCTGTCGGTGCAGCACTCGGTCGAGGATGTGCAGAGGTACGTCGACAACTTCGCCGAGATGGCCCGGGACCTGCGCGCGTAGCCACGTCGACCGCCACCACGCCGAACGAGCTCAACCTCACCGGGCTGGCGCTGACGCCTGGGTCGCAGCGCAGCTGGTGGCTGCGCGACGCGCTGGCAGCTGAGGCCGGCAGCCCTTGCCCGCCGATGGCAAGGGACACGACGACTGATGTCGCGATCATCGGCGGTGGCTTCACCGGCTTATGGACTGCGTGGTTCCTCTCTCACCAGCGACCTGAGCTCGGCATCACCGTCCTCGAGCAGGACATCTGCGGAGGGGGGCCGAGCGGACGCAACGGAGGCTTCGCCAGCGGCTGGTGGGATGAGCTGGATGGGCTGATCAAGCTGTATGGCGTCGAGCCGGCGGTGCGGGCATGCCGCGCGCTGTCGGCAAGCATCGAAGGTATCGGCGCTTTCTGCGCGGAGAACAATGTCGACGCCTGGTTCCGGCACTCGGGCTACATGTACGCCGCCACCAACTCGCATCACGAAGAGGCCTGCCGCGAGATGGTGGAGCTGGCCGCGAGCGTGGATGCGCCGGACGAGCTGCGCGCGCTGAGCGCCGCCGAGGTGCAGGCTCGGTGCGCGTCACCTGCCTTCCGCACCGGTGCGTTCATGAAGGACGGGGCGCAGGTGCAGCCGGCGCGCCTGGCCCGGGGGCTTCGCCGCGCCGTGCTCGAGCGTGGTGTCACCATCCACGAGGGCACCCGAGCACTGCGCCTTGAGGCCGGACCCAGCGTGGTCACGACCGGCGGCACCGTCCGCGCCAAGCAGGTTGTGCTCGCCGTCAATGCCTGGGCGACCGCTTGGCCCAAGCTGGCTCGCCGCATCGCCGCCTGGAGCAGCTACATAGTGCTCACCGCCCCCGCGCCCGAAAAGCTCGAGCAGATCCGCTGGACCGGGGGCGAGCTCATCACCGACCTGCGCCATTCGGTCCGTTACTTCCGGACCACGCCAGACGGCAGGATCGCGTTCGGAGGCGGTGGTGGCCGGGCCTCGGCGCACATCGACGACTCGTTCACCAACGACATCCGGGCCGTGAGACAGGCCGCGGAAGGTTTCCGGCTGTTCTTCCCCAGCTGGTCTGAGATCCCGATCGAGGACGCGTGGGGCGGCCCGATCGACGTTTCGCCGACGCACCTGCCGGTGTTCGGAACGCTCGAAGGCGGAAACGTTCACTACGCGCTCGGCTTCACCGGCAACGGGGTCGCGCCGTCGCACCTGGCGGGCCAGGCGCTCGCTGACCTGGTCGCCGGAGAACAGACTGAGATGACGCGCCTGCCGATGGTGAACGCAAAACCGCGGCTGTTTCCGCCCGAGCCGCTGCGCTCGATCGGGGCGGCGGTGGTGCGGCGGGCCATCATCTCGTACGACACGGCCGAAGAGCGCGGCCGCCGGCCGAACCCGCTCGCGTCGGTGGTCGCGAAACTGCCGCGCCGAATGGGCTACTTACTCGGTCCCGAGTAGCCGGAAGACGACTACCACTTTTGCCTGCTACTCCGCGGCGGGTTTGACGGAACCGCCAACCGGTGATAGGTTCCGCCCCAATCCTGTAACGAACGTTTCGCGGTCGGTCTCAAGCAAGGAGGGGAAGACTTGAGCATCACGCAGAAGCCGGCGCCGGCCGGCCATTCGGCCGAAGACACGGGCCACCACGACAGCCACGACCTCGCCCGGTTCGGGTATGCACAGGAGCTCAAACGCGCGCTTGGCGTGTACTCGAGCTTCGCGGTCGCGTTCTCCTACATCTCTCCGTCGACCGGCATCTTCACTCTTTATTTCCTCGGTTTCGGCCTGGCCGGCCCTGCCTTCTTCTGGAGCTGGCCTATCGTCATCGTCGGGCAGCTGATCGTCGGCCTCAATTTCGCCGAGCTCAGCTCGCACTTCCCCGTCGCCGGATCGGTCTACCAGTGGACCAAGTACCTGGCCGGCAAGAACTTCGCCTGGTTCACGGGCTGGATCTACCTGTTTGCCGGCGTGCTTGACCATCCCGATCGTGATCATTCCCTTGCTGAACGGCCTGAACGTCGGGATCAACCTGACGAACAACACCAGCACTCAAATCACCATCGCGGTGATCACGCTGATCAGCACCACCGCGCTGAACATCTTCGGCGTCAGGCTCGTGGCGATCGTCAACAACACGGGTGTTGTGTTCGAGATCCTCGGCATGGTTGTGTTCGCGTTCGTGCTGATCATCTTCTTTGCGCACCAGTCCCCCGCCGTCCTGCTCAATGGCCACCAGCTCACCGTGAACGCCCCACCCTACGGCGGCAGTCCCGCGGGGGTGTTCCTGGCCGCGATGATGATGTCGCTGTTCGTCGTCTTCGGGTTCGACACGGCCAGCACGCTGGCGGAGGAGACGAAGAATCCTCGACGCGAAGCACCCCGTGCGGTGCTGGCGGCCATCATCGGTGCGGCCATCATCGGAGCGACGTTCCTCTTCGCGACGATCATCGCCATCCCCGGCGACGTCGACAAGTACGCGTCGGACACGGCGGCAGGTGCCGTGGCGCCGCCGGTCAGCATCATCCAGCAGATGCCCGGCTGGGCCGCTGAGCTCTACCTTTTCGTGGTCGCGGCCGCCATCTACGTGTGCTGCCTGGCCATCCAGACCTCGACCATCCGGCTGGCCTTCGGAATGTCGCGCGACGGCAAGCTTCCGCTCTCGCGGTACTACAACAAGGTCAGCTCGTCGCTGCACACTCCGATCGGCGTGTGCCTCCTGGTCGGTGTGCTCGCCGCGATCCCGCTGCTCTACTACTCGGGTGCGGGCACCGTCGCCATCGCGGCGACGGGCATGATCTACCTGTCGTACTTCCTCTGCAACATCGCCGTGCTGCGCGCCCGGCTCAAGGGCTGGCCTACAGAGAAAGTTCCGTTCAAGCTCGGCAGCTGGGGCTCGATCGTGAACATCCTCGCGCTCGTCTGGGGCGGGAGCATGCTGATCAACTTCTTGTGGCCGCGACCGGGAACCATCATCAACCCGGTCCTCGGCGCGCTGCCAAACGTCCCCGACCTCGGCCCGGTCGGGAACATCCCGATCTTCGAGGCCACCGTGGGCGCGATCCTCATCGTCGGGTTCGTGTACTGGCTGGTCGCCCAGCGCTCTGCAGCCGACGTAACGCCAATCAAGCCGGCAGAGGCGGGAGCCACCGCTTAGCTTTGACGGAGGCCGGATGAGCTCATCCGGCCTCCCTTCTCACGCGCGCGCCGTCGTCATCGGCGGTGGGGTGGGCGGCGCGGCCATCCTCTACTGGCTCGCGCGGCTCGGCTGGACCGAAACGGTTCTGGTCGAGCGCTCACAGCTCACCAGCGGCTCGACCTTCCACTCGGCGGGCCTCGTCGGGCAGCTGCGCGGCTCGCTCAGCCTGACCAGGATGATGATGAACTCGGTCGACCTCTACCGGAACCTCAAGTCGGAGACCGGCCTCGAGACCGGCTGGCATGAGGTCGGGTCGTTGCGCCTTGCGTCGAGCGAGGAACGGATGGAGGAGCTGGCCCGCCAGGCGGGTTGGGCGAAGACGTTCGGCCTTCCACTGGAGCTGATCTCGGCCGAAGAGTCCCAGCAGCTCTTTCCACCCATGACGGCTGAAGGCGTGCTCGGAGCCGCCTATCTGCGCACCGACGGTTACATCGACCCCAGCCAGCTCACCCTCGCGCTGGTCGCCGGGGCCAGGAAGCGCGGCGCGGAGATCTGCGAAGGCACACGAGTGACGGCCATCGAGCTCGCCGGGGACGCCGTGCGCCGCGTGGTCACCGATCGCGGCCCCATCGACACTGATCTGGTCGTCAACGCCGGGGGCATGTTCGCGCCCGAGATCGGCCGCCTAGCCGGCGTGAATGTGCCGCTGATACCGATGGCCCACGAGTACCTGATCACACGACCGAGCGGGCTGCGGCTGGATATGCCGACCATGCGTGACCCATCCCTTCTCGTCTATTTCCGCCCGGAGTCTGGCGGGCTCGTGATGGGCGGCTATGAGCGAGACCCGGCGCCATGGGGGATGGATGGGATCCCGCCCGACTTCAACGGGAAGCTGCTCGACGAGGACTGGGAGCGTTTCGAGCCCCTGATGCACAACGCCATCGTCCGGGTGCCCTCGCTCAAGGACGCCGAGGTCGTGCGGCTGGTGAACGGTCCGGAGGCGTTCACGCCCGACGGCGAGTTCATCCTCGGGCCGACCGACGTGCGCGGCTTCTGGGTCGCAGCCGGATTCTGCGCTCACGGACTGGCCGGCGCAGGTGGCATGGGCAGGCTTGTCGCCGAGTGGATCGTCAACGGGAGGCCAGAGCTGGACGCCTGGGAGATGGACTCGCGCCGTTTCGGCGGGCACTACGCCAGCCGCCAGTACACGCTGTCGCGGACACGCGAGGTGTACTCGACCTACTACGACGTCAAGTACCCCGGGCACGAGCGAAGCGCCGGCCGGCCGCTTCGGCTGTCACCGGTCTATCCGCGCTTGAAGGAGATGGGCGCTGCCTTCGGTGAGAAGTCCGGCTGGGAGCGCGTCAACTGGTTCGAGCCGAACGCTGCGCGCGGCAATGAATCGCTGCGCCCCCGCGGATGGGCCGGAAGGTTGTGGTCGCCTGCGATCGGCGCGGAGCACGTGGGCTGCCGCACAGGCGCCGCGCTTTTCGACTTCACATCGTTCGCGAAAATCGAGATCCGCGGCTCGGTGGCCGCTGAGTTCCTCGAACGTCTGACGGACAATCGGGTCGCCCGCGACGTCGGCCGCATCACCTACACGCAGATGCTCAACCACGATGGCGGCATCGAGTGCGACTTCACCGTGACACGGCTGGCGCTCGACCGATTCCGCGTCATCACCGGCACCGCGTTCGGCCGCCACGACCTGTCGTGGATACGCGAGCACGCACCTCGCGATGGCTCGGTGGAGGTGGAGGACATGACCTCGGCCTACGCCTGCGTCGGCCTGTGGGGACCAGCGTCGCGCCTGGTGCTGCAGGGTCTCACCCCCACCGACATCTCGAACCAGGCCTTTCCTTATATGTCCGTCGGGCCGCTCGCCATCGGATCGGTGCCTTGCCTGGCCTGCCGGGTGACCTACGTCGGCGAGCTGGGCTGGGAGCTGTACTGCCCATCCGAGTTCGGGCTGAGGTTGTGGGACACGCTGTTGGAGGCCGGCGCGGCGCACGGCCTGATTGGTGGCGGGTACAAGGCGGTCGACTCGATGCGGCTCGAGAAGGGCTACCGAGTGTGGGGAGCTGACATCGGTCCCGAGGTCGACCCCTACCAGGCGGGCCTCGGTTTCTGCGTCAAGCTCGACAAGGGCGACTTCCTCGGTCGGGAGGCTTTGCTGAAGCGGCGCGAGCGCCCGGCGGAGACCCGGCTGGTCTGTATAGCCCTCGACGATCCGCGCTCGGTGGCGCTCGGCTCGGAGCCGGTGAGGATCGCC
>VBFO01000126.1 GCA_005881025.1 Chloroflexota bacterium
TCAACCTTCTCAACGCTGACATCGCGTCGCCGACCACCAGGCCGCCGTCCCCGCATGAAGGCGGCGGTGGGCGCCTTCCGACACTCGTCCAGAATGTCGAGACCCTCGCGCAGGTCGCGCTCATCGCCCGCTATGGAGCGGATTGGTTCAGGTCGGCAGGGCGGCGCGGAGCCGCCGGCACGATCCTGGTGACGGTGGCGGGTGCCGTGAGCCGCCCGGGTGTGGTCGAGGTCGAGGCCGGCATCAGCGTGCGGGAGGTGCTGGAACTGGCTGGAGGCGCTACTCAGCAAGTGAGGGCTGTGCTGCTGGGTGGCTACTTCGGCTCCTGGGTCGACGCTTCATCCGCGTGGGATCTGCCTCTCGACGCCTCGATGCTGCGAGAGCGCGGGCTCACGCTGGGGTGCGGTGTAGTCGGATTCCTGCCAGTCACGAGCTGTGGCGTATGCGAGACGGCGCGGATCATGGAGTACCTCGCGTCCGAGAGCTCGGCGCAGTGCGGGCCGTGCTTCTTCGGACTGCGAGCGCTGGCCACCACGTCCGGACGGATCGCGCAGGGAATCGCCGATCCGGGCGATCTGGCGCGCCTCGAGCGCTGGTCGCGAGAGGTACGCGGCCGCGGCGCGTGCCACCACCCCGACGGCGCAGCGGGGCTTCTGCAGTCGGCCCTCACTGCATTCGCGACGGAGTTTCAGAGCCATCCGGCGCACATGGGATCACAGGTCGCATGAGCAAGCAACTGGCCATCGATCGCATTCGCTGCGATGGCCGCGGGATGTGCGCCGAGCTGCTGCCTGAGCTGATCTCGCTCGACGACTGGGGCTACCCGGTGATCGCCTCCGGTCGGGTCCCCGACCAGCTCAGCGCACAGGCTGAGAGGGCGGTGCGGAGCTGTCCGGTGCTGGCGCTGGCACTGCGGTCCGTGCCTGTTCCCGAAGACCCATGACCGAGTTTGCGATCGCCGATGGGCGTGCCCTGGGCGGCTCCTACCGCGTGGTGGTGACGGCGCGGTCGATGATGCCGGCCGCTGTGGCCGCACTGGAGCTCACCTTGCACGAAATCGATGCCGCGGCCAGCCGGTTTCGCGAGGACAGCGAGCTGTCGAGGCTGAACGCGCGCCGGGGCGGCGTCGTGAGCCCCCTGCTCGCGCTGGCCATCGGCCAGGCGCTTCGCGGTGCGGAGGTCACAGGTGGTGCCGTCG
This sequence comes from Chloroflexota bacterium, assembly GCA_005881025.1. GTDB lineage: Bacteria > Chloroflexota > Dormibacteria > Dormibacterales > Dormibacteraceae > CF-54. The sequence goes on from VBFO01000126.1 coordinate 1,199, forward strand.
ACCCAACTGTCGGATGCGCGGTCAGGCTCGCCGGGTACGACGCCGATTTCGCGTCAGTGCCATCCGACGGCCTGGCGCTCGAGCTGGTCGTCCAACGGGTGCCAGGCTGGGAGACGGTCCAGTTCGACCCGGCATCGCGAATGGTGCTCATGCCGATCGGAGTCGAGCTCGACCTTGGCGCCACCGCCAAGGCGCTCGCCGCCGACCTCTGCGCGGCCGCCGCGCTGAAGGCCGTCGGGTCCGGTGGGGTGCTGGTGAGCCTCGGGGGTGACATCGCGCTCGCAGGTGTGCCGCCTGAAGACGGGTGGCCGATACAGGTGAGCGAGGACAGCTCCGCCGTAATTGAGGTCGGTGAGGAGACGATCGCGGTCACCTGCGGCGGGGTCGCCACGTCCAGCACCACCGTGCGGCGCTGGAACCGAGGCGGCGCTGTCCTGCACCACATCATCGATCCGCGCACGGGACTGCCTGCGGCTTCGCCCTGGCGCTCCGCCACCGTCGTCGCGAGCAGCTGCGTCGACGCCAACATCGCCTCGACGGCCGCCATCGTCCTGGGGACTGAGGCGCCGTCATGGCTGGAGGAGCGGGGCATGCCGGCGCGGCTGGTGGACGCCGGTGGTCGTGTCCGCCGAATTGGCAGCTGGCCAAATCCTGAGCCCGGTCACAGCAGGCTCCCAGCAGACTCACAGGAAACGAGATCACGATTGGTGTCGTGAGCCCTCCTCCCAGCGACACCCAGAAGACCGTGCAGAACGGCGCCCGGGTGCTGGTCGTCGATGACGAGCCGAACATCACCGAGCTGGTGTCGATGGCGCTTCGGTACGAGGGCTTCAGCGTCAAGACTGCGGCGACCGGACGCGGCGCGCTGACCGCTGTGAGCCAGTTCGACCCGGCGCTCGTGATCCTGGACGTCATGCTGCCGGACATCGACGGCATCGAGGTGCTGCGGCGCCTGAACACCACCGGGCACAAGATTCCGATCATCTTCCTGACCGCGAAGGACGCCACCGACGACAAGGTGCACGGCCTGACCGTGGGCGGCGATGACTACGTCACCAAGCCGTTCAGCATCGCCGAGCTCATGGCCCGCGTCAGGGTCGTGCTGAGGCGGCACGGAACGTCCGGACCGGAGACCGGCGCGCTTTCGCTGGCCGACCTCGAGCTCGACGACGAGGCTCACGAGGTTCGGCGCGCCGGCAAGATCGTCGGCCTGACCACCACCGAATACCGATTGCTGCGCTACCTGCTCATCAACGCAGGCCGGGTGCTGACGCGCAGCCAGATCCTCGACCACGTCTGGCATTACGACTTTGGCGGCGATGCGAGCGTGCTCGAAACCTACATCAGCTACCTGCGGCGCAAGATCGACCGCTTCGAACCACCGCTGGTGCACACCGTGCGCGGCGTCGGTTACGTCCTCCGCGCACCGCGCCAGTAAGCGTGTCCCGTGTGACCCGCTCCCTCAGCGGGCGCCTCCTGATCGGCGTCATCGGCCTTGTGCTTGTCGGCCTGGCCACCGCTGACATCGCCACCTACCTGCTGCTCCAGAACAACCTGCTCAGCCGCATCGACAGCCAGCTGACAGCGCGCTCGACTGTCGACACGGCAGTCAGCGTTCTCGGGGCCAACTGCAACGTCCGGGGCCCGCTGCCGGCGGGAGACTTCCCGGCCGGCACCATCACCGAACTCATCGGCCGCGATGGCGCGGTGACTGTGTCCTGCCGATTTCTTGGCACGTCGACCGCCAAGCCTCAACTACCACAGCAGCTGCCGCAGAGCACTCTGGACACTCCTGGCCGGCCGTTCACCGTCCGGGGCGACGACGGAGTTATCCAGTACCGGGTCACCGCCTGGCCGGAGGACTCATTCGAGGGGAGCTACGTCGTCTTCGCGATTCCGCTCACCGAGATGCAAAGCACGCTCGGGACCCTGCTGCTGCTCGAAGGCGCCATCGGCGCGGGGGTCGTGATCGCCACAGCGGTGCTTGCGTTCCTGATCGTTCGCGTCGGCCTGAGGCCGCTTCAGCGCATGGGCGTGGTCGCGCAGGACATCGCCGCGGGCGACCTCACACGCCGCGTGGAGCCGGCGACTCCGGAAACCGAGATAGGACGGCTGGGCCTGGCCCTCAATGGGATGCTGAGTCAGATCGAGGCCGCCTTCGCCGAGCGCACCCGCTCGGAAAACCGGCTGCGACGCTTCATCGCCGACGCGTCGCACGAGCTGCGCACGCCCCTGACCTCGATCCGCGGCTACGCCGAGATGCTCCGGCGCGGAGCGGAGAAGTCACCGCAGGACTCAGCCGTCGCCCGGCGCCGGATCGAGGAGGAGTCGGTGCGCATGTCTGTGATGGTCAACGACATGCTGGTGCTCGCGCGCCTGGGTCAGGGCCGGCCCCTGGACAGCGCGCCGGTTGACCTTCAGGCGGTCGCGCGTGATGCGGTCGCCGACGCGCGCGCGGTGGCTCCGCAGCGTGAGATCTCCCTTGACGCTCCCGAGCCGGTGGTGGTCACAGGCGACGACACGAGGCTGCGGCAGGTCATGGGCAACCTGGTCCGCAACGCGGTGGTGCACACGCCGGCCGAGAGCCCGATCGACGTATCGGTCACCACTCGGGATGGGATGGCGCTGATGAAGGTTGCCGACCACGGTCCGGGATTGCGTCCGGACGAGGCGAGCCGGATCTTCGAACCCTTCTTTCGAGCCGACCCCAGCCGGAGCCGGGACAGCGGCGGCGTGGGGCTGGGCCTTTCCATCGTTTCGGCGGTCGCTGCAGCGCACGGCGGAAAGGTGTCGGTGTCAGACACTCCGGGCGGCGGGGCGACGTTCGAAGTCGAGATCCCTATGGGCGCATAAAAAAACCGGCGGTGGTGACCACCGCCGGTGCATGAAGCTTCGGTTACTCGTTGACGGCCCGCTTGTAGTCGGGTTCCTCGAGGTTCTCGTCGGCCTCTGCCTCGGGCATGCGCTCCTCGACCTTGGGCTCCCCCGACTCGCCCGCATGCATCTTGGCCTTGTGCTGCATCAATTGGTTTTCCGTGTCGAACTCTTCGTCGCAGATATCACACTTCAAGACTCATTCCTCCTGACGGTCTTCGCGACCTTGGTGAGGCGCCAAACCCTTGCGGGCCAGCGCCTCATCTAGAAAACGTTCGGATCCGCCTGATTACTGGAAGTAGCTTGAACCGGATCAGGAAGCCGGCGCGGGGTCAGAGACCGAGCTTGTCCTGCCGCGCCTCGCGCTGCCGGCGCAGGTTCTCGGCCTGCACGGCGGCGTCGAGCCGGTCCCACAGTCGCCAGTCCGCCTCGGAGCGCCAGACCTGGTCCAGCAGAGACTCCCACTGCGTGCGCAGGTCCGGTACTTCCGGTCCTCTCTGCCCGCGGTCAGTCTTTCCTCTCAGCATCTTCAGCGGCTCCTACAGCGAAAACGCTCGCGGGCGAATCCCCGGCTACTACCTTTGAAGTGATTTGTGGTGGATCAGTTGCGTAGAACCAGCGTCAGCGGATCCAGACTGGCGCCGAGCCTGAGTCAAGGGCGACGTTTTGGGTGATCGGCCTCGCCGCTGCCGGCGACGCCGACGCCACCGCCGGAACCGTCCACAGCTGGAACGGGCCACCCTGCTGCACGGGAGCTAGAAATGCAATCGTCTTGCCGTCGGGGGAGAACGCGGGCGCAGCCGCCATCTGTCCGGTCACCAGGACCGACTCGTGACCGATCACGCCGGTCCCGGTGTCGATGCTCGCCAGGACCAGCTCGGTCGACTGAGTCGATCCGTGCCGGCAGATCATCGCTATCGACGTCTGGTCGGGTGAGAGGGCAGGCTGCTCGCAGTCGCCCGCCGGTGCTGTCAGCGCCAAGCCTGCAGCGCCGCGCTCCGGCACGAGCCGGATCTGCGAATGCACCTGGGACTTGTCATCGATCAGGTACCGGGTGTACAGCAAGCCCCCTTCGCGAAGCGGCACAGGGTACGTGTCACCGCCCGTGTACTGGTTCGGGTCGGTCCATTGGACCGCACCTCCGCCCTGGCTTGCCGGCCGCTCGAAGATCGCGAGGTCGGCCCGGTAACTGCTGCCGTATGGATCCGTGTTGTCGTAGCTGTAGAAGACCTGCGTTCCGTCGGCGCTGAACCTCGGGAGGAATCCCCAATGGTTGCCTTCGATAGAGGCGGCCTCGTGATGAGTGAGCTGAGCCTTCACCTGGCCGTCGGGCGAGAGCAGGTACAGGTCCGAGTAGTTCAGGTGCTTTGACACGACCACGAGCTTCGTGCCGTCCGGTGAGGCCGACGGTTCGGTCCAGCCGTTGTCTCCGGTGATCTGCTTGAACTGGCCGCCCTTGAACTGATACAGGGCGCCCGACTGCGTGACATACATCGTGTAGGGCAGCGCCACCCCGGTCGTGGAGCTCGGCCGCACCGCATGGCCAGCGTCAGATTTCATGGCGCCCGCCACGCGGTAGACGCCAAAACCGAAGGCCACCATGGCCGCGATCAAGACCGCATACGTCGCGACCTTGATCACGGGAAGCTCTGCTGGACAGCGGGGAGGATCCGGTCCCAGTCCGGGAACACAACGGACTGGCCGTCGGCCCAGCCCTCGGACGTGTAAGGAGGCCCCAAAAGAATCCGGTGGATGGCGGAGCCGTTGTACTGACCGAGCACCGAGAAGAGCGCGCGCATACGGTCGAGGCTGATGCTCGTCTTCACCTCGCCATTCATCGCGCGCGCCAGGTCGGGCAGGTCGCTGATGCTCAAGCGAGAGGCCTGAGCCTTCATGGCCATGAGCAGCTGCTGCTGCCTTTCCGACCGGGCGAAATCCCCGCGCAGGTCCCCGTGCCGTGACCTGACGTACTGAAGGGCGTGGACACCGTCCAGGTGCACGGGCCCTGGGAGCAGGGCGACCCGGTAGTAACCGTAGGGGTTGGAGCCATCGAGGTCGTTGGGATAGAAGCCGTCCATCACCGGGTTCGTGACCACGATGTTCACCCCGCCCATGCTGTCGATGAGCTTCACCAAGCCTTTGAGCCCGATCCACACGTAGTCGTCGATGTGCACATGGAAGTTGTTCTGCACGGTGGCGATGGCGCTGTCCACCCCGCCCTTTTGATATGCGGTGTCGATCTTTCCCGTGTAACCCTGGCCGGCGATCGGAACCCACAGGTCGCGTGGGATCGAGAGCATGGTGGCCTGCTTGTTCGCGGGATCGACGCGGACCAAGATCATGGATTGGGTGTTGTACTGGTCCTGCGCGAACTTCGTGTCATCGTCTGAGCCCAGCAGCAGCACTGTGAATGGCTGAGTCGGTCCGCTGATCGGGTTGAGCAACCCTCCCCCCGACGTCTGCAGTGGCGTGGCACTGGACTGGAACAGAGGCAGGAAGTAAGCGGTCAACCCAAGCAGTCCCGCGAGCACGAAGCCCGCGATGATGCGGGATGTCCTCGGCAGTGGGAGGTCTGTCCAGCGGCTTCGACTTCGTTGAATTCCGCCGGCAGCGAACTCACCCACGGACGATACCCATGGCTGTGCTCAACGAAGGTTCAACGCCCAAGGGGATCCAACGCCCCTGTGTGAAGCCGGGCAGCGATCATTTCAGAAGCGCTCCGACGGTCCCGTGCGGCCGATTCGAGGTTGAACGTGTAACGACAGGGAGGTAGGCAAGCAGGGGGTACCGTCTGTTACCAGGCCGAACGCGGCACGAATCGGTGGCGCCACCAGCTTCACCGAGGACGACCTGATCGCCGGCGCTCATGCCTACCGCCAGGCCGGTGCAGGTGGTCCTCCTGTGGGGGGGTCGACACATCCAAGATCCCACCTGGATGAGCACGGCGGTCGGGCGCTGGAGATTCTCCGAAGCCGTTAATCTCCGTCGTCGCTTCGTGCTTGCCGCCGGGCGCGGGGCGAGCGATGATCCGCGCTGCCGATTTATCCGTATCCAGGTGCGACGGGCATCCAGGCGTTCGTCGATTGGGGAGGAACATGAGCTTCAGCATCGAGCGTTACAAGGAAGAGTCGAAAAAGCTCGACACCACAGGTGTCGCGTGGGCAGACGTGACAGCCCATTCGCTGTCCAAGGGTGACCTCTTCTGCCTGCACTACATGATGGACATCGAAAACCACGTCCCCCTATACCTCTCGCACCTGCTCGTCACCCGAGCCTGCATGGACCCCATCCTGACCGCCTTCCTCGCCTGCTGGAACTACGAGGAGCTCTGGCACGGCGAGAACCTCGGCAAGCTGCTGAACCTTTATGGAATCCAGTTCGACACTCAGGATCGGATCGCGCGCGTGCGCGCGAACCTCGGCGTCCAGAACAGCATCAGCATCCTCACCACGATGGCGGGTTCCTGGCTTTCGAAGGATTTCTCGGCGGTGTACCTGTCGATCGGCGCGATCAATGAGCTGTCCACGCTGACGGGCTATGCCGCGCTGATCCGGAAGTCGAACCACCCAGTGCTCGCCGACCTCCTGTCGCGGATCATCAAAGACGAGCGCCGTCACTTCGCCTTCTACTACAACTCAGCCAAGGAATGGCTCGCGGGCAACGAGAAGGCCCAGCGCTTCGATCGCTGGATGCTGGACCGGGTGTGGGTGCCCGTCGGCAAAGGCGTCAAGCGCCAGGAGGAGGTGGATGCGCTCGCGCTCTATCTCTTCGACGATGAGCAAGGCGAGGAGGACCTGCTTGCCCTCGATGAGAAGATCGGCAGATTGCCGGGCCTGTCGGGCATCAAGCTGATGTCCAGGGCTCTTTACGAAGCCAGGGCCCGCGCGCGGCAGAACCCCGACTGGGCCTGGCGGCTCATCGAAACCGAGTCGTGGGCCATCGCTCGTCCGAAGCACTCGCCGGTGGCCGAGCTGACCGGGCGCCGAGGCGGTGACCCAAGCTATCAGCTCGTGGAGGCCGACTAGAAGCGCGAAGCGCCGTCTGCTCGTAACCTCGGGCGCCCCGACCGCAAGATTGGACCCATGGCCCGGTCCGACCCTGAGCTTGGCGCGGCGCTGGCCGCGGGCGAGCAGTCAGCGCTGGCCGAGCTGTACGACAGGTACGGCGGTCTGGCTTACTCGGTTGCGCTCCGCGTCCTCGGCGACCCCGGCCGCGCCGAGGACGTTGTCCAGGATGCGTTCCTCAAGGTCTGGCGGGGAGCGTCGGGTTTCGACGCGACCAGGGGCACGCTGAGGTCCTGGCTGGTGGCGGCCGTTCGAAACCGGGCTGTCGACCTGCTCCGCGGTCGCTCTCTCCACGAGCGTAGGGAGCTGGCGCTGCGCCCGGAAGTGGAGTCCGCCCAGGCCGGGCCCGAGGACCAGGCTGTCGGCGCGCAGGAGCGGGCAGCCGTCACGTC
>VBFO01000127.1 GCA_005881025.1 Chloroflexota bacterium
GTCAATGCGAAAGCCCGGTGAGTGGTGCGCCGGCGGCCTGTCGCCGGAAGGCATTGCCCCGAGCATGAAGTAGCACCCCGGGATTCGGGTCAGAAACTCGGCGAAGTCGTCGCTGACGGTGAGCGGTCGGCCGAGGATGCTGGCCTTCTCGCCCACCAAAGAGGTGGCGAGGTCCATCACAGTGCGCGTGACGTTGGGCTCGTTCATCAGCGGCACGGTCCCGTGCACGAGCTCCAGCGAAGAGCGCACCTCGAACTCGGTGTCGACCTCCTGCAGCAGGTCGCGCAAGCGTCCGAGCGCCTCTTCACGCAGTGCGGCGGTGAAGGTGCGGACGCTGCCCTTGATCTTCACGCCGCGCGGCACGATGTTCCATGCGCCGTCGCTGATCACGTTGCCGACGGTGGTGTGGCATCCGGTCCCTTCGTGCTCAAGCCCGTCAACGATGGTGTGCAGCCGCTCGATCAAGAACGCTTGCGCTGCGAGCACGTTGCCGGCGCGTCCCATCATCCCGCCGTGACCGCCAGGACCTTCGATGCCGATGTCGAAAGCGTCCGACCCCGCCCACAGCAGCCCGGGCTTGGTGACTATGGTTCCCGACTCGACGAAGCTGGCGATGTGCAGCCCAATCACCGCGTCTGGATGATGCTTGTCCAGAAGTCCTCCGGCGATCATCGCCTTCGCACCGCTCACGATCTCTTCCGCCGGCTGGAAGACAAAGAGGTAGCGGCCGCCCAGGTCGTAGATGCGATCGACCAGCGTGCGCGCGACGCCTAGCATCATGGCGATGTGCGCGTCGTGGCCGCAAGCGTGCATGCGACCCTCCTCGTTGGACTGAAAGTCGACGCCTGATTCCTCGAGGATCGGAAGCGCGTCGATGTCCGCACGCAGCATCACGGTCTTGCCCGGCTTGCCGGTGTCGAGCATCGCGACGGCGCCCGTCTCGGTGGGGCAGGGCTGGATCTCCAGACCGAGCTCTTTCAAGCGCTCGGTGATGCGAACGCTGGTCTCGTGCTCGCTGAAGCTCACCTCCGGATGCCGAGTGGCGGCGAAGCTCGACCACCTCGTCGATGACGGAGTTGGATGGCGTCGGTGTGGCGGGCGTACTGTCGCTCATGAACCGCTAGACCCTGACCAGGTTGTAGCCGCGGGCGGAAGCCTGCACGAAAGTCGTTCCGAGGCCCGGCTCGAGCTGATCGAGCCGCCGGCGCAGAGTCAGCATCGCCGAGTGCACAGTCGAGTGCGCCGCGTCGGTGCGAAACAGCCCAGCCTCGATGAGGTCCCGCGCCGTCGCCGGCTTGGATCCCTGGGCGAGATAAAGGACGAGTGCGGTCTGCTGCGGGGTGAGGCGGATCACGCCCTCGCCGGCTCGGACGAGGCGGCGTGTCGGATCGAACTCGATCCTCCCGAATCGGTACGCTCCCGGCCTACCTGTACCTCGCTCGATGAGGCGAGCTGCAAGGTCGGAGTAGATGTGCGCCATCGGTACGTTGCCTTTGACGAAGTAGGAGCTCGCGCCCAGCTCGTAAGCGTGGCGAATCGCGGCCGAGTTGACCTGCGCCGCGGACAGAACGATCACTGGCAGCCCCGGATGGTGTCCGCGAATCCAGGTCAGGAGGTTGAAGCCCGATTCCTCGCTCTCGTCGAGCACGAGATCGAGCAGCACGCCCGCGATCCGTTCCCGCTCGAGCAGATCCATGGCGTCAGGCGCCGACGACGACACCAGGGGGTGGTAGCCAAGGTCGTGAAGGTCAATGCGGAGCTGCTGCTGCATCGCGGTCTCGTCCTCCACCACGAGCACGACCGACCCCAGCACCTCTGCCGGCCGGTAGACCTCGAGGCCCGGCGGGAGAGGAGGCAGGCGCACCTCCCGGGAGCTGCGTCGGGGGATCGGGGCGGGGCTTGGAATTTCCAATTGGTGATTTACACGATTCTTAACAAAGATTCATGCGACATGAACAATCAAATTTGACTGGCCCCCTCCATACTTCCCCATGGGCCTGGATTATCGGGGAAATTCCAAGGGGTGAATTACATGACCTGGCGTACCAAGATTGTCCGCGTTGTCTCTGGGGTGGCACTTCTAGCAGCACTGAGCATGGCCGCCAGCGCCGACTTCATCGACATCTGGCGCCACCTGTTCAGGTGGTTCTGGTAGCAGCCTAGGCATTGTTGGCCCGGCGCTCGCGAGAGCGCCGGATCGCTGGTGGGAGCAGGGCATACAGATCGGCCCTATCCACTGCTTTGCTCATATAGCCGACAACGTCCGGGTCGTCGGTTCCCGACGGGAACACGGGATAGGCCGTGTAGAAGATGACCGGCAGGTTCTGGCCGCGGTTGCGCAGCTCGCTGAGCAGGCCCCAGCCGTCCATCGGCTCTGGAAGCATCAGATCGATGATCGCGACCTCGGGGCCTTCTGAGTTCGCGCGCTCCAGGGCCTGGTCGGCGTCCTCGGCCATCGTCACCTTGTAGCCAAGCATCCGGAGGTCGGTCTCCAGGATCACGCGCCACGATCGCTCGTCGTCGACGACCAGGACCTTGGCGCCTCGCAGATCGTCTGGTGCGGGCGAGATCGGCTTGGGGGCGGTGAAGGGCACTGCCGGCTCCTAGCCGTGTGCTCCAGGAGCGAGGAGACTGCTCAGGCTCGGCGGCCCGAGCCACGTAAGCACACAAGCTTCGGGCGCCACTGAGCGCAGTATATCTGTGCGCATGGCGACTCCAGCCCAGCACGCGCATCGTGGCGGCGAAGAATCGGAAGCCCCGGAGGGCGACCTTACACACTCAGGCAATGGCCGTTCGGCGGCGCCGCCGACCCGTGCTCGCAAAGCCTCGACGCTGCCCAATCCCGCCACGCTCGCCCATGAGCTGCGGACATGCGTCACCGAGTCAGACATCGTCCAGGTCCTATATCGCGGACTGGCTTCGATGTTTGGTTATGACTCGGTCTCCCTCCACGTGCTCGAACGCGAAGGCTGGTACCACCGCCTGGTGGTGGACACGGGTGTGCTGCAGGACATCCGCCGCCGGCCGGTCGCAGACTCTTACTTCGCCCACCTTTACAAGCAGCCGCACGCGAAAACGACAGTGATGCCGGTCGTGCGGGAGATGCGGCCGGTCCGCGCCAAAGGCCCGGGTGCCGGCCGCGTCACCAGGCTGTCGATCTGGGTGCCCATCGAGCACCAGGGCCGTGTCGTGGCGAGCGCCATCTACCAGTCGCACAAGAGCCGGCGTGTCTCACCCGACGAGACGGCCTACCTGGACGAGGTCCATCGCCAGCTGGGAGTGCTGGTGGTCAACGCCTCGCTCAACGAGCTCACCCGCAACCAGGCGCGCCGGCTCGAAGCCCTCAACCACATCGGTCGTGCGATTGCCTCCAGCCTGGACGAGGCGAGCATCCTGACCGCCCTGCACCTCACGCTCAGCGAGCTCCTGCCCGTGGACGAGCTCAAGATGCTTGGGCTTCAGGACGATCGGCTGGATCGTGCCCGCATGCTGGAGGTGAGGCCAGACTCGGCGCCCGTGTCGAAGCAGGTCGCGATGCGCTCGGCCCTGGCCGCTCCCGCGCGGACGGTCATCAGCACCGGCCAGGCGCTGGTCACCTACGAACCCGAGTCAGCCTTGTGGGTCCCGATCAAAGAGGGTGGCGCCGTGCGGGGCGCCCTTGGCATCACAAGCAAGCGACCCTATGCATACGAGGAATCGACAGCCGCTTTCCTGGAGCTCGTCGCCGACGAGGTCACGCTTGCGCTGCGCAACGCGCGCAGCTACGAGGCGATCGAGGATCACCGCCGCCGGCTCGAGCTGGTCAACTCCATTGGGCGCCGGCTTGCCTCCAGCCTGGACCGCTGGTCGATCATGCGCACGCTTCGTGAGGAGCTCACTGCACTGATCGACTTCGACGGTTTCATCCTCGCCACGATCACCGAGTCGCCAGAGGGCCCCGTCGCCGAGGGCTACCAGTACGTCGCCGGAGTGGAGGAAGTAGTACCGCCGGTGGCGCTCGCCGTGACCGGCCCTTCGCGCGAGGCTTACGAGACGGGGAACCCGGTCCTGGTTCGCAACTCGCCGTGGGCGCGCTCCTTTGAGCAGAGCGGCCTGGAGCGCGAACGCTGGACAGTCGGCCACGGCGCGGCTGTTTTCGTTTCAGGCCCACCCGATGACCAGCCACACGTCTCGCGATCCTTTGTCTGGGTGCCGGTCATGAGCGGTGAGCGCACCACAGCCATGCTTTCGCTCCAGTCCTACCACGAGGAAGCCTTCAATGAATGGCACGTCCGCCTGCTTCAGGACCTTGCCGCTCACGTCAACCTCGCGCTCGCCAACGCCGGTCACTTTGCGCAGGCGCAGACCGAGCGAGCGCGCCTCGAGGTCCTCCATGTCCTCGAGCTGGGGATCGCGGGCGCATCGGACGAGCACCAGCTGGCCGAGGCGATCTTCACCGCGGTGGGGAGGTACATCGAAGCGTCCAACATGCTGCTGGCGTACCTCGACGTTGCGGGCGACGTGACAGGGTTCACGGGCGAGCGGGACGGACCTACAGGTTTAATCGGCCCGGTGCCGATGGCACGGGCGCCGTTCTTCCAGCGGATGGTCGAGACCGGCACGACGGTCATGGATGCAAGGCTCGAGAACGAGATCGAGCTGACGGGCCCGCTCGGCGCCTACCTCTTCGGTCCAAACCCGAGCCACGTGGTCTGGGTGCCGATCATCCAGGACGATCGCGTGGTCGGCGGCATCGCCGCCCTGCGACTCGAGGGCAGCCGGTTCTTGCCGGATCACTTGAAGCTGCTCGAAGCCTCGGCGACCGTGACCGGAATCGCGCTGCGGACGATGCGTCTGCATCACGCAAACCAGCTGGCACTGGCGCAGTCGGTGCGCATCCAGGAGCTCGCTGCGCTCGCAGGCCACGAGCTGATGAGCGTCGTCGCTAACATCGCCGACCAGACGCGCACGATGCTGGAGAGCACAGGCGCGGTCTGCTGGGCCTTCGATACCGAAGGTCGCATCAGCGCGACCCGCGGAAGCGGTGACCCGGCCGCGGAGGGTGTGCTCGCTCTTTCAGGCCTCAATTCGGAAGAGAGCTGGCGGGACGCCCCCACCGGGCTGCTGTCCGGGACCACGCAGGGCAAGGCGTGGAGCCTGATACCCCTCTGGTACGGCGACCGGCTGGTGGGCGCCATCGGAGCGGTCCACTCGTCGACCCATCTCGCCGAGCCGACCTCGGCGGCTCTGGACTTCGCACGCCATGCAGCGGTTGCGATCGAGAACTCCCGGCTGGTGGCCGAGACGCGGGGCCGGATCCGGACCCTTGAGGCCGTGGCGGCGTTCACGGAGCTCGACCCCACGCAACCCGAGAGGGCGCGAGCCGAGATGGGACGCCTGGTGGAGCGGGCCCTGGCTGCATCGCATGGCGCGCTCTGGCTGCTCGAGGACGGTCAGCTGGTCAGGTTCTCGGCTGACGGCGATGAGATGCCCAAGGTCCCGGTCTCCGACGCCGCCGAGCTGCTGCGACTGCTGGTTTCACCGACCGGCAGCAGGCGCATGCGGGCGCTCCTGGACCTACTCGGGTCCGCGCCGGATGCGTTCGCCATCCCCATCCAGGTCGAGGGTCGCCTCGCCGGACTGCTGGTGGCTCGCATGACCGCGAGCGCGTCAGAGACGCGCAGGCTCGCGGGTGTGCTCGCCGGCCAGGCCGCGGTGCTGATCGGGCAGCTCGAGCTGGTCGACCAGCTCGACCGTGAGCGCCGGATGATGCAGGCGATCCTCCGCCACTCGCCGGTGGGCGTGATGCTCGAGGACGCTGCCGGACGGATCGTATATGCCAACCCCGAGGTCGAGTCCATCTACCAGCTCAAGGCTGCCGACATGCCGGGCCAGACGCCATCGGAGATCTACACGTCGGCTGGGGCCGAGCGCAGCGATGACGGGGAGCCCGAGGGAACAGTCGAGCTGCGAATGAAGAACCCGGACCGGATCGTTCATGTCCGGCGCGTGGAGATCCCTGGCCTCGAGGGAGAGCCGGCCGGGATCCTGACCCTGCACGAGGATGTGACCGCCCAGCGCCTGGCCCTCGAGGCCAAGGACTTGATGCTGCGAGCGATAGGCCACGAGGTTCGGAGCCCGGCCGCCGCGATGAAGACGACGCTGGCGGGCATCATGCAGTGGGACGACACCCTCGACCCACAGGGCCGTCGCGAGCTGCTGGCCGAGGCATATGAGTCATCGGACCGGCTGCTGAGCCTGGTGGAAAGCCAGCTGATCATTGCCAAGCTGGAGACGAAGCATTTCGAGCCCAGCCCTGAGGCGATCGAGCTGCGGCCCGCGCTCGACAGTGTCGTCAACGTGCTGGCTCACCGCTACACAGACCGCATGAGCGCCGTGGAGGTGAAGCTCCATGACGCTCTCCCCAATGCGTTCTGCGAGCCCACCCACATGGCCCAGGTGCTGACCAACCTGATCGGCAACGCGCTCGAGTACACGACGGGCCCGATCAAGGTGCGCGCCAGGTCGATCCCCGACGACTGGCTGGAGATCACGGTCGCCGACAGCGGTCCTGGACTTCCCGCCGGCAGCCTGTCGGACCTGTTCGAGAAGACCGGGCCTGCCGGCCGGAGCCGGTCGCAGGGCGGTCTCGGGCTCGGCCTCTACCTGTGCCGGCTGGTGGTCGAGCGGTCGTTCGGGGGCCGGATCTGGGTCGCCTCGAGCACGCGGGAGGGGACGACCTTCAAGTTCACGGTGCCCTCGGTCAAGTAGGCTCCTCCCCGTGGCGGCAGCAAGATAGTGGCCGCAGTCACGTCGGCCACGGAGATGTGGGTCCGCGTCGGCGGCGGCATGGAGTCACTCCCGGACCGGCGCAGGCATGGTCCTGCCGACGCCGAATTTCCGCCTCCGGGCGGTCCCTGGGAACCGCTGGCCCTTGGCGGACGCCTCGTGGGCTGGGGCGAGCGCGGTGGCCTGGCCGCCGCACGGCGAAGCGCGGAGATGGGCCTGCAGCTCGCTGAGGAGGAGCGCGCTAATCTCGCAGGCCGGCTGGGGCACAAGCTCCGCTCCGCGGTGCTCGCGCTCCAGGAGTCGGCCCGCCAGGCTGCCTTCGGCAGGCCTGAGCTGCTCGAGACGGTGTTCGAGCAGGCGCAGGAGGTCGCTCGGCGCGCCGCTGCTCTGCAGGCTGCGGCGGTGACGCCCAAAGACCACGCGCGGGGCGTGGTCCTGGGCGCCGTCATGAACCTCGCCCTGCCGAGTGCGGCGAGCCGGCTGCCGGGAGATGCGGCGGTGATCGCGTCCGAACCGTCGCTGGTCGAGGCATTCACGCGGGTTGGGGAATGGCTCGGTGGCGAACAGCTGACAGTGGACGCGGAGCCGGTCGGGGCCTGGTGGAAGGTCAGCGTCTGCACATCGGGGTCACCGCCGCCGCTGTCGGTTCCGGAGATGGGTGAGCCCCTGGTCCGCCTGATCGTGGACACGCATCTCGAAGGATGGCTCGACACGAGCAGGCCATCCTGCGCGGACATCTATCTGCCGGCGCGTTCCCCTCGTTAGTGCCCGCAGTCCGCCGTGTCGTCGCGCCCAACCCGGGCCCATACACCGGGCCCGGGACCAACACGTGGCTGGTCGATGCCGGACCGGTGATTGTCGTCATCGACCCGGGCCCGGACGATGACGAGCACCTCGCGGCGATCAACCGCGCCCTCGGCGGCGCGACTGTGGCGGTGGTGCTGGTGACGCACTCGCATCCTGATCACCTGCCGCTGGCGGAGCGACTCGCCGCAGCGCATCGGGCTTCGGTGCGCAGGTTTCCGGAGCTCGCGGACGGAGACGTCGTTCGCGCGGGCACCATCAACATCACCGCGCTGCACACGCCCGGTCACAGCGCTGACCACCTTAGCTTTTGGTTTCCTGCCGAGCGCGCGGTCTTCACCGGCGATCTGGTCCTGGGCCGGGGCAGCTCGATGGTCACGTACCCCGAAGGCGATGTCGCCGCGTACATCCGATCACTCGACCGCCTGATCGCCCTCGACCCGCAGGTCCTCTATCCGGGGCACTGGGATCTGGTCTCGGATGCGCCCGCCAAGCTTCACGAGTACCGCGCGCATCGACTCGACCGCGAGGCGCAGGTCCGCTCCGAGCTGGGGCGGGGTTCGGGCACCGCACGCGAGCTCACCGAGCGGGTGTATGGCCCGGATCTGGGGGACGAGCTTATGCAGGCGGCCGAGATGACCATGCGAGCTCATCTGCAGAAGCTGGCGGACGAAGGGGCGGTGCGAATCCGGCCGGTTCGAGGCGAAGACGTTTTTGAGTTGTCCGTAACCTAGCGGCGTGCCTGAGCTGAAGCCTGCCCTCCTGTCGGTCCCGAAGGACGACATGGAATCGTGGTTAGCGGAGCGTGGAGCGCCCGCCTACAGGCACGCGCAGGTGATCGCATCAGTCATGCACGGCGCCCCGTCCTTTGATGAGATGCATGAACTCCCGCGATCGCTGAGGGCCGAGCTCGACTCGGCGTTCCGTATCAGATCGCTTCGCCCGATTGCGAATTCAGAGGCCGACCGCAGCCTCACGACCAAAACGCTGTACGAGCTGGACGGCGGACACACAGTCGAGGCTGTCGTGATGCGCTACCCGGACCGCTCAACACTCTGCATCTCCTCGCAGGCGGGCTGCCCGGTGGGGTGTCCCTTCTGCGCGACCGGGAAGTTTCCGTTTGGTCGCAACCTCGACGCGCATGAGATCGAGGAGCAGGCTGTCGACGCGGCGCGCCTGCTCGCTGCCGAGGGGAGGCGCCTCTCGCACGTGGTTTTCATGGGCATGGGCGAGCCCTTCATCAACTACAAGGCCGTGATCGAATCGGTGCGCCGCATCTCCGATCCTGAGCGGCTTGCGATCAGCCCACGACGGATCGTCGTCTCCACCAGCGGCGTCATTCCACGCATCGAGCAGCTCCGCGAGGAAAAGCTGCCCGTGACGCTGGCCATCTCGCTGCATGCTGCGCGCGATGAGCTGCGTGACGTACTCGTCCCCATCAACCGCAAATATCCGGTGCGCGACCTCGTCCAGGCTTCGCAGTCGTATGCGAAGGCGTCGGGCCGCCGCGTCAGCTACGAGTGGGTGATGCTTGCAGGCGTCAACGACACTGAGCGTGACGCACGAGAGCTAGGCGTGCTTCTGCGCCGGAAGCTCGCGCACGTAAACCTCATTCCATTCAACCCGGTCGACGACACGCCCTACGTGGCGCCATCGCGCGAGGGCGCGCGGAGATTCAGGGACCTGGTTGCCGCGCAGGGCTTGAATGTCACGGTTCGCGACACTCGCGGCCGCGAGGCCGACGCCGCTTGCGGCCAGCTGCACGAGCGGGTCATGAAATCAAAAGAGGTCGTGGCGGTCAAATAGCGGGCGAGCTCTTTGCGGGCACGTCCGGCTTCAGCTATGCGAGCTGGAAGGGAAAGTTCTATCCGCGGTCTTTGGCCGGCTCGCGGATGCTCGACTACTACTCGGCCCGGCTGCGCGGGGTCGAGCTGAACGGCAGCTTCTACCGCCTGCCGCCGGCCACCACGCTGGAGAAGTGGGCAAGGGCAACGTCCACCCCTGCAGGATTCCGGTTCTGCATGAAGGCCAATCGCGGCCTCACCTACTCGGCCGAGGCTTTCGACAGGGTCGGCCTCGCGCGATTGTTCGCAGAGCGCATGCGAACCCTCGGAGCGCGCCTCGGGCCGGTACTGTTGCAGTTTCCGCCGGTGAGGCAGCGCAACGGCGCGCTCCTCGACTCATTGCTCGATGCAGTGCAGACGACCACCGCTTGCGAGTTCCGCCACGAGTCCTGGTTTCATCCGGAGACCTTCGAGGTGATCAGGCGGCACGCCGGCGCGCTGGTGGTCACCGACGAGGAGAAGTGGCCACAGGCCCCACTGGTGGAGCTCGGCCCCAGCGCCTACTTCAGGCTTCGTCGAGGATACACGTCACGGGCGCTCGAGCCTTGGGTCGAGAAGATCCGATCGGCGCTCGGCTCGCATGACGAGGTCCACGTGTACTTCAAGCACGATCCGCAAGCGCCTCGGCTTGCGCTCCGCCTCCAGCGCGAGATCTCCGAAGCAGAAGCGGGATCGCTACCACCGCGACGACGACCATCAACAACGACGCCAGCTGCGCCTGGCGTAGCCCGAAGATGACCGAGGGGTCGGTCCGGAGGAAGCTGAGGAAGAACCTGCCCGCGGCGTAGAGACCGAGGTAGGTGAGACCAACGACTCCGTCGGGGAGCCTCGCTTTCAATCGCTGGTGGAAGGGCAGGATCAGCGCGAGCAGGACAAGGGTGAGCATCATCTCGTACGCGACCTCCGGGTGCACCACCAGGCCCGGTTGCCCGAGGGTGTCGGCGTTCACGTACTCCACGCCCCACGGCAGGTTGGTCGGCGTGCCGTGGTGCTCGCCGTTGATGATGTCGCCGATGCGGCCGACCGCGAGACCGATCATCGCGCCGGCGCCGCCTGCGTCGATGACCTTCCAGTAGGAGATGGCCGCCCGCCGGGCCCAGACATATGCGCCGACGATGGCTCCGAACAGGCCACCCCACTGGCTGATGCCGCCCTCGGTCAGCGCGAAGATGCGGAGCAGCTGCCCGCTGAAGAGCTGGAAGTTCTCCCACACATAGAGAAGGCGCGCTCCGATCAGGCCAAGCACCACCATCCAGGCGACACCGTCATAGCCGTGGCTCGTATCGACGCCGTCTTTGCTCAACAGCCAGAGGCCGAGTCGCGCGGCGGCGATGATGCCGAGGACTGCGAAAACGCCGTGCCACGTCACCAGGAACGGACCGATCTGAAAAATGTTTGGCTCGAGGTCGATGGTGATCTTGAGGAAGCCCATGCCTACTCCATGGCGCGCGTGATGCGCGCCATCGCGACCTCTTTCGGCAGCAGCGCAAGCGTGTCTCCGATGGGTGGCGAGATCCGCTTTCCCGTGACGGCCAGGCGGATGGGCATGAACACGTCGTTCGGCTTCAGGCCGGCGCTTTCGGCGACCTGCGCGAGCACATCGTGGATCGGCATCGCATCCCAGCCCTGAACGAGAGACAGGGCAACGGCCGCCGGCTTCAGGCGCTCCTTGTCAATGTCTGCCAGCTGCGGCGGCGCGGGTTCGGTCCAAAGGTACTCGAGCATCGGCCTCGCCTCGGCGAGAGTGCGCATGCGGGTCTTCAGCGCCGGCACCGCGCGGCGCAGCGTCGCCTCGTCGAGCTCGGTGAGCGTCGGCTTGAGGCGCGCGAGCAGCTCGTCATCGTCGAGCGCACGGATGTACTCGCCATTGATCCAGTCCAGCTTCCTTCTGTCGAAACGGGCCCCGCCGTGCTGCACGCGATCGAATGAGAAGGCCTCGACGAGCTCATCGAGCGAGAAGATCTCGCGCTCGGTGCCTGGGTTCCAGCCCAGCAGCGCCAGGTAGTTCAACATCGCCTCGGGCAGATAGCCCTGGTCGCGGTACAGGACGAGGTTGGCCTCCGGGTGCTTGCGCTTGGACAGCTTGCCGCCGTCGGGGGCGAGGATCAAAGGCATGTGCGCGAAAGCCTGGGGCCTCTGGTAGCCAAGGGCGTCGACCACCAGCAGCTGGTACGGCGTGTTGGGCAGGTGCTCCTCTCCGCGGATCACGTGCGTGATCGCCATCGTCGCGTCGTCGATCGGGCTGGCGAAGTTATAGGTCGGATAGCCGTCCGACTTCACGATGATGAAGTCGCCGAACAAGCCTGAGTCGAAGCTCACCTCGCCGCGGACCATGTCGTTGAACCGGACCTTGCCGCCGGGCACATGAAAGCGCAGCGCGAACTCCGTGCGACCGGCCGGGGGGTTGTCCAGGCACCGTCGGGAGTAGACATAGGCGCGCTTCTCCAGCTGCGCCTGCTTGCGCTCGGCATCGAGCTCCTCGGCCGTGCAGTAGCACGGGTAGGCGTTCTTGGCTTCGAGCAGCCTGTTCGCGTGCTGTTTGTAGATGTCGAGCCGTTCTGACTGGCGGTATGGACCGTGATCGCCACCTTTGTCAGGGCCTTCGTCCCAGTCGAGCCCGAGCCAGTGCAGCGCCTCGTAGATGACCTTCTCGTACTCGTCCCGGTTGCGCTGGATGTCGGTGTCGTCGACGCGGAGGACGAAAACTCCGCTGTTCGCGCGGGCGAAGAGGACGTTGTACAGCGAGGTGCTCGCAGTGCCAAGGTGCGCAAATCCTGTCGGGCTCGGGGCGATCCGCACCCGAACGCCGGGAGTTTCAGACACGCCCATATGCTAAGTGCCGACTTATGCCGGGACTTTTAGCGCTCGTCGGCGGTGACGAGTTCAAGCCTGGCAACGAGCAGCAGGACCAGCGCCTGGTCGCTGGAACACCTCGAGGACCTGCATTCGTGATTCCCACGGCTGCAGCACGCCAGGGATCCGAGCAGGCTGTCGCGCACGCGACGAGGTGGTTTCGCGGACTGGGGCTCGAGCTTGTCGAGCTTCCGGTCTTGAAGCGGACCGACGCAATGAAGGATTCCATGGTGGACGAGGCTGCGCGTGGCGGCTTCTTCTACCTGGTGGGTGGAGACCCCGGCCACGTCGCCCAGGTGCTGAGAGGTTCGGCGGTTTGGCGCGCAATGTTCGCCGCCTGGCTGGGAGGCGCGGTGCTCGCTGGGTCCTCGGCGGGTGCGATGGCCCTCTGCAGCCACACGCTGGTGCGCGCCACCTGGCCGAACCGATTCCGGCGCCGGCCACTGGAGGCGCTGGGCGCGCTGCCCAAAACCGCAGTCCTGCCCCACTACGACACGTTCGGTGAGCGCTGGATCGGGTCTGCGCAGGAGGCGGCGCCCGAGCTGACCCTGCTCGGGGTCGATGAGCGCAGCGCGGCGGTGTGGGAGGAAGGCATTTGGACCGCCTATGGTCCCGGATCGATCACGGTGGTTCGAGGCTCGAAAAAGGCGCGGTTCGAGGCGGGCCAGGAAATCTCGGGACTCCGTCAGCCGGCCCGTAGACTTCGGGCTGAATGAGCGCGCCCACCGCCCTGTCGTCGGGGATGATCAATCTCGGCGACCTTCGGGTCCATCAGCTGCAGGGCGGCCATGGCCCCCCGGTGCTGTTCATCCACGGCCTGGGCTCGTCCGGCTACATGGAGTGGCGCTTCAACCTCGAGCCTGCGGCGGTGCGCCACCGCGTCTATGCGCCCGACCTTCCCGGCTACGGCCGCACCGAGAAGCCGCGGGTGCGCTACACGATCGCTTACTTCGCGAGCTTCATCGAGCGCTACATGGATGACTGCGGACTCGCTGCCGCTGCCATCGTCGGTGCATCCCTGGGGGGGCGCATCGCGCTCGAGATCGCGCTCGAGAATCCGCGCCTCGCCCAGAGACTTGTCCTGGTGAACGCCCTCGGACTCGGCCGGCCGAAACCGCAGATGGCACAGATGGCCTATGGGCTGGTCACCGTTCCACATGTCGGCGAGGCGGTGATGCGATTCACGCGCAGCGCGCTGAGATGGGCGCCTCCACGCACGATCCGCCGGGTCGCGGGCCGCTTCGCGGGGTCCAGCTCGGATCTCGAGAAGGTGATGGACGACGACTACCTCGACAACCTGCGCGAGATGTACGAAACGCGCGACTTCCACAATGCCTACCTGTCGACGGTCCGCTCGCTGATCCATCCACGCGCTCTGCTCAGCGGCCAGCATGATGTCTCACAGCGATTGAGCGAGCTGAAGATGCCGGTGCAGCTGATCTGGGGAGCAGACGATCCGCTGTTTCCTGTCGCACACGCCACCCGCGCGCACGCGCTCATCCCCGACTGCAAGCTGGCCGTGATCGAAGGCGCCGGGCACACCCCGCAGGCCGAGCGGCCCGATGAGTTCAACCGCCTGCTGAACGACTTTCTCTCTGCCTGACGACAAGCCCGAACCAAGGCAGTACACCGGGCCGGAGTTCCGGCAGCTCGTCGAGGCCCCGCTCGACCCGCTCGTCCACCCGGACCCGAACCACCCGCCCCGCCTCTACCGCTTCATTCGGGCCCTGGTCCGGTGGCTGGTGTTCAGCCTATTTCGGATCACCCTGGTCGGGACCGAGAACATCCCCAAGCCGCCATACATCATCGCCGCCAACCACCAGGCCTGGTTTGACCCCGCCTTCATCATCCCGTTCTTTTCGGCGCCTCCGATGGTCTACACGATGGCGAAGAGGGAGACTGTCTTCAATCGCGCCTGGAAGCGTCGCCTGCTGCCCTTGATCGGGGTGTTCCCGATCTCACCCTCCCGCGGCGAGCTCGATGAGGCCGGGATCCGCACCGTCTACCAGATCCTCGACCGAGGCGGCGTGGTGCTGATGTTTCCTGAGGGCCGCTACTCACGCGGCCGAGCCATTCGCCCCCTGAAGACAGGGATCGGATATTTCGCCCTCCAGGCCGGCGTTCCAATCTGCCCGGTCGCGGTCCGCGGGACCGACCTGCTGGCACCTTTTCGGAGAGTCGACGTCACGATCAGCCCGGCGATCCGCCCCGACCCGCCGGCCTGGTGGGCGCTCAGCCAGCGGGTCGCCACCGTCGTTGAGGGCGTCCGGAACGCAATCACGAGCGGATTACAGCGCCGGCGAAAGTAGAATCTGCTCCGCGTTGCATCTGGTCATTGGCGCGGGGGAGTTTCTAGGGGACCAGGTGTCAAAAGCGCTGGCATCAGAGGTTCCGCTGATCGAGCTCAGCGCGGATGTCGACGAGGAGACGCTCGCCGACGCCATGAGCGGCGTGGAGGTCGTGCACATCTGCACCCAAACGTGGGCGCCGGGCCGGCGGCTGCGCTACCGGAAGCGGCCACCTCCGCGACTGGTCCGAATCGTCGAGGCCGCGCGCCGCGCTGGAGTCAAGCGCCTGGTGCATCTGTCGACCGCCGACGTCTATGGCTCCAACCACTTCACGCGCATCAACGAAAAGACGCCGCTCAAGCCAGGCCATGCGTACGAGCGTCTCAAGCTCTTCGAGGAGGCGTGGCTCCTCGATGCGGCAGGCGACATTGAGGTGGTCGTGCTTCGACCGGCCCACGTCTTCGGCCGTGGCGAGGATTGGCTGCTGCCCAGGCTCGTGCTGGGGCTCAGCCGGGGACGCGTGTGGCTGCCGGCCGGTGCGGCGAAGGCGCAGACGTTCATCGCTGCATCGGACGTCGGGCGCGCTTGCCTCGCCGCTGCCGACCGAGGGAGGCCTGGACGTTCTTATCTGCTCGCGGGCTTCGACTCCACGTGGCGCGATCTCCTCGAGGTCGCGTGCCGAGCCCTGGACATACCGTGCCGTATCAGCTCGCTGCCCTACGACCTCGCTTACCTCCGCGCGTTGGGCGAAGAGATCATCACGCCCGCCGGGGCGTCGGTCTGGCCCGGTGTCTACGCTGTGGATGTCATCGCCAAGCCGCACTTCTATGACGACTCCGTGTCGCGCCGCGGGCTGACATGGTCGCCCTCGGTTGGCAGCTTCGAGCAGGAGATGCCTGCGATGGTCGATTGGCTGTCAGGAGTCATCGACTCCGGTGCTGCCGCCGCCGTCCAGGGTGCCTAGACACCTGACGTGAAGGCGCTCGTCAAGTCCAAAGCCGCGCCTGGTCTGTCGCTGGAGGACGTGCCCGAACCCTCGCCGGCCCCGGGCGAGGTGCTGATCCGGGTGCTCAGGACCGGGATCTGTGGAACCGACCTCCACATCGATGCCTGGAACGAATGGGCGCAGGCGACGATCAAGCCGCCCCTGGTGGTGGGCCATGAGTTCGTCGGTGAGGTGGCGGAGCTCGGGGAGGGCGTCGAGTCCGTTTACGTGGGGGAGCTGGTGGGCGCCGAGGGACACATCGTCTGCGGGCGTTGCCGCAACTGCATGGCCGGCAGGCGTGCGCTGTGCGCGAACACGGTCGGGATCGGCGTGCAGCGCGATGGCGCGTTCGCCGAGTACATCGTCATGCCCGCCGGGAACCTGTGGCCCCACCTGACGAAGATCGACCTTGACGTCGCGTCGATCTTCGACCCGTTCGGCAACGCGGTGCACACCGCGGGACAGTTCCCGGTGGTGGCGGAGGACGTGCTCGTCACCGGTGCCGGACCGATCGGCCTCATGGCGGCGATGGTGGCGCGGCACAACGGCGCCCGGTTCGTCGTCGTCACCGATGTCAGCGACTACCGGCTTGATCTGGCGCGCAAGGTGGGCGTCACGCGCGCGGTGGACGTGCGCAGGGAAAAGCTCCCCGATGTGCAGCGCGAGCTCGGGATGAAAGAAGGCTTCGACGTCGCGTTCGAGATGTCTGGGCAGCCTTCCGCGCTGCGCGACATGATCGCCAACATGTCCCATGGCGGCCGTATCGCGATGCTGGGACTGCCCGATCACGATTTCGCCATCGACTGGTCTGAGGTGGTCTTCAAGATGCTCACGGTGAAGGGTGTCTATGGGCGCCAGATCTTCGACACCTGGTACGAGATGTCGGTCTTCACGCAGATGGGTCTGGACATCTCGCCGGTCATCACCCATCGATTTCCGTATCACGAGCACAAAGAGGCGTTTGCGGTGGGCCATTCGGGGCTGTGCGGAAAGATCGTTCTGGACTGGAGTTAGTGGATGTTCGAGTCGATGCGTTCTGACCTCACCCGGCAGCTGCAGGAAATCCGTGATGCCGGTCTATGGAAGCCGGAGCGCGTGATCGGGTCGCCTCAAGGCGCGAACGTGGCAGTGATGCAGCGGGAGGTGTTGAATCTCTGTGCCAACAACTATCTCGGGCTCGCGGACCATCCGGACGTGGTCGCAGCTGCGAGGGATGCGCTCGACCGCTGGGGCTACGGGATGGCGTCGGTCCGGTTCATCTGCGGCACGCAGGAGGTGCACAAGGAGCTCGAGGCCGCGCTGACAGAGTTCCTCGGCACCGAGGACACGATCCTCTATTCATCCTGCTTCGACGCCAACGGCGGAATCTTCGAGGCGCTGTTCGACGAGCGGGACGCGATCATCTCCGACGCGCTCAATCACGCCAGCATCATCGATGGCGTCCGGCTGTGCAAGGCGCGCCGCTACCGCTACGCCAACCGCGACATGCAGGAGCTCGAGCAGCATTTGAAGGAGAGCGCGGACGCGCGCTTTCGGATCGTCGTCACCGACGGCGTCTTCTCGATGGACGGTTACCTGGCGCCACTGCCGCAGATCTGCGAGCTGGCCGAGCGATACGACGCGCTGGTCATGGTCGATGACTCCCATGCGGTTGGTTTCGTCGGCGAGAACGGGCGCGGCACGCACGAGCACCACGGCGTGATGGGCCGCATCGATGCGATCACGGGCACGCTGGGCAAGGCACTCGGCGGAGCCAGCGGTGGCTATGTGTCGGGCCGTCGTGAGCTCGTGGCCATGCTGCGCCAGCGCTCGCGTCCATATCTGTTCTCGAACTCCGTGGCGCCGCCGATCGCGGCCGCAAGCCTGAAGGTGCTGGAGCTGATCCGATCCGCCAAAGACCTACGCCAGAAGCTGCGCGACAACACTGCCTTTTTCCGGTCGCGTATGACTGAAGAAAAGTTCGACATCCTGCCGGGTGAGCATCCGATCGTGCCGGTGATGATCGGCGACGCGGCGCGTGCGGCGCGTATCGCGGAGGTGATGCTGGAGAAGGGCGTGTACGTGATCGGGTTCTCGTTCCCGGTGGTGCCGCAGGGGAAGGCGCGCATTCGCGCGCAGGTGTCGGCGGCCCATTCACGGGAGGACCTTGAGCGCGCAGTGCGGGCGTTCGTGGCCGCGCGGGAGGAGGTCGGGACCTAGGGTCCCGATTCCGTACGTTTTGCGCAAAACGTGCGCATCGCGGTCGGTGATTCCGCACGTTTAGCGCAAATTGAGACCCGCAGCGTTGGTCGCCGGCGCGGGCAGCTAGCTCTGCCGAAGTCCGAGGGTGTTCCCGTCCGGGTCGCGGAACCAGGCGCCGCGAGCGGGGCCGATCTGGGCGATGTGGCCGGTCGTGCGAAGTGGCCCTTCGGAGTAGTCCAGGAACTCGACGCCTTTGGCCTCGAGGTCGGTGACCGTGGACTCGATGTCGGTGACCTCGAAGTGGGCGAGGGTGTGCTCGGTGGCTGTTGAGGGGCGCTTGAAGATGGAGAGCTCGCTGTGGTCGCCGCAGCGGAAGCGGATGGAGGCGGGGCTCTCCCAGAGCACGGGCAGTCCGAGGGTGTCTGCGTAGAAGGCTTTCGATCTGGCCAGGTCGCTGACCGGCACGGTTGGTACCACCATGGTTGCAGTCACCATCGTCAATTCACCATAGGGACTACGAAGAAAG
>VBFO01000004.1:0-17945 GCA_005881025.1 Chloroflexota bacterium
CCTTGGCTCGATCCACGTCGGTCACCGGCACCACGATCAGCTCGAGCCTGAAGTCCACGCCTCTACTCACCAGTAAATCAGCCGCCCGCGATGGCCCCGATGATCAGCAGCGGCTCCTTTCCGGCAGCCACCTCGTCGGGAAGGGGATCGTCGGGCGAGACGTCCGACCAATCCTCCTCGCAGGCGAAGAACCGCAGCAGCGGGCGCCGTCTCTTCGTCACCGCGTCCCGGATCGTCCCGCGCAGCGCCGGGTGCTGCTCCTCGAGGATGTCTAGGACCGTCCGCTGGGTCACCGGTGCCGGCACCTCGAGCTGAATCTCGCGGCCGACACCCGCCAGGGTCTGCAGGTTTGCAGGCAGCTGGACTCTTATCAACCCAGCGTCTGCACCTCGACTGACAGCACACCCGGCAGGTCGTGGACGATCGGGGTCCAGCTGTCTCCGCCATCCGGCGACCCGTACACCTGCCCGCCGCTGGTTCCGAAATACACGCCGCAGGGGTCGAGCCCGTCCACTGCCATCGCGTCACGAAGCACGTTGACGTAGCAGTCCTTCTGGGGCAGTCCCTTCGTAAGCGGCTCCCACTCCTCTCCGCCGGACTTGCTTCGGTAGACGCGAAGCTTGCCCTCGGGCACGTAGTGGAGCGAGTCGCTCGTGATCGGAATTACGTAGATGGTCTCCGGCTCGTTCGCGTTCACGTCGATGACAAAGCCGAAATCGGTTGGCAGGTTGCCGCTGATCTCGCGCCATTCATTGGCGCCGTCATCGGTGCGCATCACATCCCAGTGCTTCTGCATGAAGAGCGTGTTCGGTCGCGACGGGTGCATCGCGATGCGGTGCACGCAATGGCCGACGGGTGCATCGGGATCGGGTATGTAGCTCGAGCGCAGTCCATGGTTGGCGGGCGACCATGACTGCCCACCGTCCTCAGTTCGGAAAACCCCGGCGGACGAGATGGCTATGTACATGCGGTCGGAACTGGTGGGGTCCTGAACGATCGTGTGGAGACACAGGCCGCCGGCACCGGGAGCCCACGAGGGCCCGGTCTCGTGGGTCCGCAGCCCAGCCAGCTCGCTCCACGTGGTCGCTCCGTCGGTCGACTTGAAGAGGGCGGCGTCCTCCACGCCGGCGAACACGGTGTCCGCCTCGGTCAGCGAGGGCTCGAGATGCCACACACGCTTGAACTCCCAGGGGTGGGGGGAGCCGTCGTACCAGGTGTGCGTGCCGGGCGTTGACGCGTACTGGAACTGGTTGCCTGCCGCCTCCCAGGTCTTGCCACCGTCGTTCGACCGCTGCAGGACCTGGCCGAACCAGCCGCTGGATTGCGATGCATAGAGCCGGTCCGGGTTGGCGGGCGAGGCTTTCACGTGGTAGATCTCCCAGCCCCCGAAATGTGGGCCTTCGACGTCCCACTTCTTGCGGGCGCCGTCCGAGGTCAAGATGAACGCCCCTTTCCGAGTACCGACCAGGACCCGTACCTTGCTCATGCGCACATCCCCCTGCTCACGATCCGCCGGCTTTTGCTGACTATAAGACTGCTCCAGTTCTGCAAACTCATCGGTCCCGCGGCCGAGCCCTGAGGTGGTAGCGTCCGCCAGATGGGACCGGCGTCCAACTTCTCGGCTGACGACTTCCATCTGGGCGCCACCGTCTATTCCAGCGACGGCAGGGAGATCGGCACACTCCGCCGCGTGCTTGTCGACAGCACCGACTACGAGCTGAAGGCGGTGGTGGTCAAAGAGACACACAGCTTCTCCGGCCATCTGCTGTCGCCCGGATCACTGGTGCTGGTCGATGAGGTGGTGGTGCCGGCCGCGAACGTAAGACTGGTGGCGCACGAGCGGATCGACCTGGCAGTTACCGCCGCCCAGGTGCGCCGGCTCCGTCAGTACCTGACGTACCGATCCGAGCCCGAAACCACCCGTGATGAGCTGGCTGAGGTCGTCAGCGTGCTCGGGACCTCTCCCGCGATCCCTCGATCACTGCACGAGGTCGCCCACAAGCCGGCCGGCGAGCTCGAGATCGAAGGCGGCGAGAACGTGATGCTGGGTCACACCGGCAAGAAGCTGGGCACCGTCAAGGACGTTCTGTTTGACGACGAGGACATGATCGGAGTCGTCGTGCTGCCAGACGGTTTCTTCAAGCACGAGGTCATCCTTCCGCGCCGATTTCTGGACCGCAGCGACGACCTCGCTTTGTTTGCGCACCTGAGCGAGGAAGAGCTCGAGCGGCTCAAGCCCTTCCGGCCGCGCTAGCCGATTCACTGCCGCTCCTCCTGGGCGAAGGCCAGGCCGTTGCCCTGGATGCGCCAGGTTGCAAACGCGATCAGGCCCACGATCGCCGAGGTGACCACGAGCGCGGGCAGGGCGACCAGCAGCACTCCGTCATGCAGGATCATGCCCGGAAGCATCGAGATGACCAGGGGCAGCAGGATCGCGTAGACGGCGAAGGTACGAAGGGTCAGCGCCAGACGGTAGTCGGATCTCGCAGGCAGCAGTGCGTATCCGGCCAGCGCCACCGCCTGCATCAGCCAGCACAGAAGCAAGGGCGGCAGGGGCGCCAGTCCCAGCAGCCATGTGTAGCGGCCTGACGCCGCGATGGCGACCTCGAGCAGCACGATGATCGGGGCCGCAAACCTGAGGCCGCGAGCCAGCGTCCAGGTGGCGAGGCGGCCCCAAAGTGGTGCGTCCGCCAGCCACCAGAGCGGGTTTCCCAGGTCGCGCCCGAGCTGAACGCTCGCGCCCCAGCTCCAGACGACGACCAGCAGCGCAAGGCTGGCAGCGACGATCTGGCCCCGGCCAGTGTCGCGGCCGGCCGCCAGTCCGACCGCCAATCCGACGCCCGCCGCGACCGCTAGCAGCCCGATCTGCAGCTGCAGTCCGCCCCGCCCGCGCTTGATCGTCAGCCACTCCTTCCACATCACCGTCCAGGCGCCGCCTGGAATGTGGGTCGACGACGACGAGACCGCCGCCCGCCGCCGGTCCCTGTGCCGGTCCTGGTCGCCGGCCGGCCGCTGACCGAACATCCCTCCACGCGAAAGCAGCGCACGGCGCAGCGTGAACACGCGCTCGCTCGTCTCCCACAGCTCGGGGTAGCAGTCTCCCGCCAGAGCGATCCCGAGGGCGATGGATACGATGGCCAGTACGGCGAGGGGAACCTCGCCAAGGACATCACCCGCGAACGCGTTGACCATCCAGCTTCCAGGCGGCAGCGCGCGATTGATCGTTTCGAGGCCGGCGGGGAGCGAGGCGAGGCCGGTCGCTCCGGCGAGGGTCGCCCCGAACAGCGCGACGCCGGTCAGCGCCAAGAACAAGCCCAGGGTGCCGATCGGCAGCCACGACATTGCCCGCTTGACGTTGAAGGCGACGAGCCGGCATCCGAAGACGATCATTCCAAATGTTGCAGCCGCCATCGTGAAGAGCAGCGCACGCTCGCCGCTGATCCCGAACCAGGGCAGGTAGACCACCTGGAAGAACAGCAGCACGAGGCCGACGCTGAGCGCGATGGTCCGCACCGTCCTGAGCGAGAGCCAGGTGAATACAGCCCTTGCATCCAGCCCGGCACCCATCACGAAACGGGCGTCGGCCGGGGACTCGAACGCCGCCGGCGCACGGGCGCTGGCGCGCCAGACAGCGAGCCCCAACAGCAGCAATACCAGCCCTGGCACGAGGTCGCCGAGCGGCGCCAGCAGCGGCGCGAATACCTGCATGTCGAGTCCACGCCCGGCGGGGCGCGCGCGAAACAGGATCAATCGGTTGAGGAGCGATGGCACGAGCCAGACCAGGAAGATCGCCCACGGGATCAGACGGCGCGGGTGGCTGCGGATCGAGCGCACACGGTTGACCAGCAGCTTCCAGTCGAGCCAGAGGAGCGCGCTCACTCCACGATTTCGAGAAACGTCTCTTCCAGGGTCTCGTGCCCGTGGCGGCTGAGCAGCTCACGCAGTCCTCCAGCGGCGGCGACTCGGCCCTGGTTCAGGATCAACAGCCGGTCGCAAAAGGACTGGACGTTCGCGAGCAGATGCGTGCTCACGACGACCGCGGTGCCCTGATCGCTGACCTCGACGAGGAGGTTCCGCAGCTCGCGCTGGCCACGGGGATCAAGTCCGACCATCGGTTCGTCCAGGAGCAGGATCGGAGTCGCGGCCAGCAGCGCCGCGGCGATGAGCAGACGCTGGCGCATGCCCTTCGACAGCGCCTCGCCCAGGAGGTCGCGCCGTTCCCACATGCCGAGGCGCTGCAGCAATTGCTCCGCGCGCCCGCGCCATCCCGCCTCGAGCCGGCAGGCGCGGCCGACGAAGACCATGTGCTCCCAGACCGTGAGCATGCCGTAGACCTCGGGGGTCTCCCCGATCAGGGCGACCTGCCGGCCACGGCTCGGGCCAAGCTCCACGCCCTGCCATGTGATGTGGCCGGAGTCCGGCCGCAGCAATCCGGCCAGGCACATGAGGGTCGTCGTCTTGCCCGCACCGTTCGGGCCCAGCAGGGCGAGGATCTGGTGAGGGCTGACCTCGAAGGCGAGGTGATCCACCGCCAGGGTATGGCCGAATCGCTTCGTCAACCCGACGACGGCCAGCCCCTTCGCCTCCGGGTCCGTGAGCGAGAAGGCCGGTTGCGCCACAAAAGGACAACGCGCGGGCGGCGCCGAACTTCTACATCGCCAAAATTGCCCGGATGGTGGAGCTTCGACCCACCTGGCGCGCCAAAAGGGCACGAATGGTCGATCAGACGGAGGTGTTAGCCACCGCGTTTGGCTTTGCGCGCGGCGCCGGCTGCCTTGCCGGCGGCCCTGACGGCGGCCGGACCACTCGCCATGAGGTTGCACCACGCCACGGCCAGCGAGCGCAGCTCACCTGCACGCGCCTCAACCTCGGACGCGTCGGCGAAGCGCATGAACCGTGCATTGGGCCCGGTGCCCTCGAGATGTGGATGGCCGGACTCGATCAGCTGCCCGCGGTTGAACATCAGAGTTACTGGCTTCTTCGCGACCTGAACGAAGCCGGCCATGTCGCTTCCAGCCGAGCCGAACGTAACGGTCCCGTACTGAACACGCTCACTCATGCGCGGATCAGCCCGCATGATGATCGTCCGCACGCGCTGCATCGCCTGCGCGTTGGGATGCTTCTTGGCGGCGAACCAACGATCGACCTCCGGATCGGTCTTCATATCCTTACCAAGCTCGGTCCAGGCATTCGACCCGTTTGGCACCAACCGGGTCCATCTACCGCAAACGAGACCCCTGTTTCGCACCAACCGGTGTCCGCAGTGCCCCTCGAAGCAACCGCCACCCCGAAAGCCTAAGTCCCGCCTCCCGTGGATGGCTCAGGCGAGCAGGCTGCGTGTGCGTTCGTCCTTGGCGACGTCGTAAGGGCGGTGGCCGCGCCGGTTGGTGATCGACCGATCGGCTCCACGTTGCAGCAGAAGGCCGATCAGTTCGTGGTCTCCGCTGACTGCTGCCGAGTGCAGCGCGATGGAGCCGTCAGCAAAGCGCCCGTTGACATCCGCGCCCGCGTCGAGCAGCAGCCTAGCGAGCAGCGCCGATCTCACGAAGACTGCGGTCCCCAGCGGAGGCACACGCGCGATGTCACCCGTGGAGAGGGCCTCAAGGTCAGCGCCGGACTCGATCAGCAGCGATACCGCCGCCTCCTGGTGGCCGAAAATCGCGAGGTGCAAGGCGGTGAAGCCATCTTGCGATCTTGCGCGCGCCTGGGCGGGATCCACCTCAAGGATCTGGCGCAGGCGCTCTACCCTGCCAAACGCCGCGGCATCAAAGATCGAGAGCTCGTCATCGTCCGCGAGCAGCAGTAATGCACGCGGGCGGTCGCCGGCGTAAAGCGCCTGCAGCGCATCGCTCATCGGCTCAATTGTCGCGGTGCAAGGCGCGCCGCGAGACCCATCCGAGCGACACCCAGAAGCTCAGCCAGGCGCTCGCGATCAGGATTCCACCCGCCACGTCGCTCGGCCAGTGCGCGCCGGTGTAGATCCGGCTGATCCCATTGGCGATGACTATCAACACTGTCAGCGCCCACCCAATGCCGAGCGCCCATCGCGGCAGGAACCGATGGCCAAAGCAAAGCATCAGGACGACCGTGACGGTGACGATGAACATCGTGTGGCCGCTTGGGTAGCTCGACGCGCCCGGATGCTCCGTGACCTGCAGGACCTGGGCCGTCGTCGGCCTCGGCCTCACGATCAGGTGCGCGAGCAGGGCGTACCAGGCGCCGGTGAGCGCAGCCCCGGCGGCGATGACCCAGGCCCGCCGGTTGAACACCAGGATCGCAGCGAAGATGATCGCCTCCAGGACCGCCCCCTTGGCATCGCCAATCCAGCTGAAAACCGGGAACGTCAATGCCAGAGGTCCCCACTGCGTGGACTGAACGTCGCGTTCGATGGCTGCGTCCTCGGGGATGAACGGGTTGATGGCTACATAGACGCTGAGCACAGCCGCCGCCACGCCGCAGGCGATCGCTACGAGCACCAGGGTCCGGCTCACGCGCGGCATTTGCGCCACGCGCATCAGACCCTCTGCGCCCTTCCTCGCAACCACTTCCAGTCAGGTGACGGCAGCCATCGCTCCGGCAGCCAGATCACGAACGCCGACCACCCAAGGCCGAGCAAGAATCCGCCTGCGACGTCACTCGGCCAATGGTCTCCTACCCAGACACGCGCGAGACACGCGAGCACGATCACTAGGGTGGCCGCGGTCCACAGCAGCCATCGGTAGGCGGGTCTCACGCGCGGAGCGATGGAAAAGGCAACCATGAATGAGAGCCAGGTGAAGAAGACTGCATGCCCACTCGGGTAGCTGTACCCCGGTGCAGGGGTAAGGATGTGCACCAGGTCGGCGGTCGGACGCTCGCGCGCCATCACCGACTTGATGATGTTGTCGAGGAGGCTGGACACGGCGCCGATCGCCATCAGGTAGCCCGCGCGACGCTCCCAGAAAAACAGCAGGAGCACGGCGCCTGCCCCCACTGCGACCTGAACGTAGCCGGCGGTCGAGTTGATGACCTGGAACACATACGTGACAGGCCCCCATGGAAAGCTCTGCACGAAAGCGGCCACCGGGACGTCGAAGGGCAGCAGCGGCCGGGTCGCGACCAGGTAGGTATCGAGCGCGAACACGATCGCCACGGCAAGCGTGAGCGGGCCCAGCCAGGCTCGTGCCGTGGATCGCGGCTGACCGGCGAGGACCTCCCGCGCCGCCTTCTCTACCGGCACGGCCCTGCTCACCTGGGCAACAGGACCTTGAGGGCGCTCGCCTCGGCGGTGATGGTCGCCGGCGTTCGGCCGACCTGGAAGTTGTCGGAGTAAAGGCGCACGCGGGGCCGGGTCTTCACCTGCAGCCTCGTGAACCTGAAGACCTGAGCGGCTCCATCCTCTTTGTGCTTGAGCAGGGCCGAGGCGATGGCGCGACCCACTATGTCTGTGCGCGTTCGGCCTGCGTGCACCGAGAACTCCAGGTACGGATTGCTCGGGGTCGCATCGCCGACCGCGATCAGGCTGCCGATCGACGCTGTGTTGCTGAAGACCAGAGACATCGCCGATCCGCTGCCCTCGAGATCACCGCTGAGCTCGTACTGGAAACGTTTCGCTGCGATCACGTTTCTCAACATGCCTGGAAGCGCTCCGAACTCCATGTCCTTGGCGGCGTCGCCCAGCGCGATGGTCTCGCCAAACAAACCGATGGCGCAGGCTTCGACGAAGACATTTCCGTTGACGCGACCCAGCGTGATCTGCCGCGCGTGTCCGCCACGCGCCACTGCTATGGCGTCGTCAACTTCCAGCGGCAGGCCGAGAGCCCTCGCAAAGTTGTTGAAGGTTCCCAGTGGAAGGATGCCGACCGGATGCCTGGAGTCGGCGAGACGGCGGACCATGAACTCCACCGACCCGTCACCGCCGGCGATGACCACCCGTGCGCGAGGCGTGATGAGCTGCTCGAATTCCAGCTCGGGATCGAAATCGACGACGAGGTGGTCCGCGAAAGCAGCCCTGAGCCTGGCTTCGAAGTCGGGTGTCACAGCACCGGCGCCGCGGCTGATGACGAGCAGGCGGCTGGCCGCTGCGGCGGCCTTCACCGCGCTCAATGGTGGCTGCCGAGCAGGCGCACCCAGCGGGCGCAGGCGAAGGAGTGGAGTCCTAGCGCGATGAATCCGAGGGCGACGGCTCCAAGGAGCTGGCGGCCGAGTGGCTGCTCCAGCAGGAAGAGAAACGCCCCTCTGAACCCGTGGGCCGCAGAAGGATCGCGGTGCAGCCCCGCCACCAGGACGAACCAACCGACCAGGGTGAAGGTGACGCCTCTGGACACCATTCCGACGCGCCCGAGGGTGTCGACGATCCTCTTCTCAGCTTTGTTCATCTCGACGCGTTTGAGGTCCTGCTTGAACAGCGCCCTGTAAGCCTCGACGAACTGCGCGATCCCGGCTCCGATGGCAACCCCGCCGATGGCGGCCGCGGCCCACTGGCCACCTGGGTGGGTGAGGATCGAGCTGATGGCCGACTGCGTCGGGTCGTGCGATGGAGATTTGTTGATACCGGCGAAGAGCTGGAGCGCGAACAGCGTCAGCGCGGTGTAGGCGACACCACTCCAGGCAAACCCGAGCCTCTCCGCGATGCCGGGCGGGTCATTCCCGCGCTTGAGGGGGTCGAAGACGGCACGCACAAAGCCCCAGATCGCGTACGCGCCGAGACCGATCGCCACGGCGAGCAGGAGGATCCTTCCGAAAGGGCCACTGGTCAGGATCACGAGGCTGCCGGACTGGTCGGTGGCCGTGCCGCCGACCCCGAGCGCCACGCCCAACGCGAGCGCGCCCATGGTCGTGTAGAGCACGCCGCGAATGACGTAGCCGGCCCGCTCGAGCAGCTCCAACCCTGAGCTGGACGCGGCCTTCCTGGTCGCGTTCCTCGCCCGGCGGGCCCCTCCGGCTACCGAGGCGCCGCTCACGGTGCCCGCTCCCTGGCGCATGCAAATTCCTCATTCATGGCCGCGCTAGGGAAACGCCCGGCATCCGCCAAGGCGACATCCAAAGGAGGGCGGCGGGGTCGCCGCCGCCCTGTTCGTGTGGCTAGCCGGTCGGGTTAGCTGGCTCGACCGAAGTAGGCGTCTTCGCCATGACCCGTCCGGCCTGCAAAGGTGATGTCCTCACGCATGTCCGTCCAGTAGGCGACGACATGGCCGTCAGCGGTGGCGGCGATGTTGCTGTAGTCCCCCAGGAAGGCGGTCGCGAAGTCAAAACCCGTGTGCACGCTGCGTGCGAACCAGCGGTCTCCCTTCGTCGGATCGGAAAGGGTGGTGGTCACTTGGGCGGTGGTGAAGGTAAGCGATTGAGAGGAGATCTCGGTCGCCACCGTGTAGCCGTAAACGTGGTTGGCGGAGTCGTACGAGCGGTCGAAGTAGCCGATCCTCAGCTTGCCGCTCGTGTCGTAAGCACTCCACGGCATGAATTGATCTCCGTCGGCGGTGCTGCTGAGGGAGACTGGGCTCGACCAGTGGACGCCACCGTCTGTCGACTGGCTGACGATGATGTCGGAGTTCGTCTTGGCCGTGTAGGGGTCGCTTGGCGCCGGTGTGGTGCTGTTCCGCATGTCCGACCAAACCACCGCGAGGTGGGCGGGGTTGGTCGGGTCGGCGGCGATGTTGCCTGCGGCCCAGGTTCGGAACACGCTGTCCTGGTACGTCTGCCGGCCGAAAGCGATCGGGTAATCGGTGAACCCGTCGATCGTGGTGGCGACCTTGACCGGCGAGCCCAGGGCGGCTCCTGTCGTCGGGTTGACCTCCACCACCTCGTAGTCATCCCGGCCCGTGTTGAGGTCGGTGGTGTTCAGGAACGACACGAAGATGCGGCTGCCCGCGACGACCGGCGTCGCCACGAACGCCTCGTTCAGGCTGCCCGAGATGATCTGCGGCGTGGACCAGGTCTTGCCGCCGTTGTGGGTGACCGACGAGTAGATGACCGAGGAGACGAAGCTGCCCTTCTGGCCGAGCCTGAAGTCGCCGTAAGTGACGATGGCGTTGCCATTGCCCCAGGCAGCTACATATTCCTTGTCGAGCAGGTCGCCGACGCTGCCTTCATTGCCGCTGCCCTGCGCGATGCGGACGACGCTCCATGTCCTTCCCTTGTCGCTCGAGGTGGAGACCAGGACGTCCGGATTTTGAGCATTCTTGAAGCTGATGAATCGAAAGCCGAGCGTCCCGTAGTACGCGTTGCCGGCCCCATCGAAAGCCAGCGCGGGGTCACCAGTCGCCTGATAGGAGGAGTTCGAGAAAACGGGGTAGTTGGACCAGGTCTTGCCGCCGTCAGTGGTGACGTGAGCCTGCGACAGGATGGTCTCTGATACGTGCCCTCCGGGATTGAGGATGAGCTGGTAGTCGTTGGCTCCGCCGATCATGTTCATCCCATCGGTAGGGTTGACTGCGATCGACGTCTCGTTGTGGGGGCCTTTGCTGGGCTGCGCACAATCCGTGTTGACGTTCGCAGCCAGCGAGGTCGTGGTCGTGCAGAGCGCAATGCCTTGTTTGCCCGATGGTGCCAGGCCAAACTGGCTGCCCGGTTCGGGGCTCGGAGCGTTCAGCGCATTCCTCGAGTTGTCGAACGGCCGCGGGTTATCGTCCGCGGCTACAGAAAACGACTGGCCGACCGCGACGGCCGCGGCGGCGGCCAGGATGACGAGCTTGAACCTCACCACAGCCTTCTCCTTCGAATGAACCCACCCGACGCCATGTCTGAAGACCCGATCCGCCCCTTAGAACTTGCCACAAACCGGGTCCGCGCCGCCACCTGGGAGTTCGGCTGCCTCGGCCATACTCCTAGGCGGAGGCGAGAGGGATGATCGACGACCCCGTCCTGGTGAACGACTGGCACCCGGTGGCGAGCACCGACCAGCTCGACGCCGGCGCGCCGGTTGCGGCGCGGCTCCTGGGCGAGGACCTCGTCCTGTGGCGATCCGGCCAGACCTACTGCGCATGGCGCGACCTGTGCGTCCATCGCGGAACGCGTCTGTCGCTTGGCAAGGTAGTCGCCGGCGTCGCCCTCGAGTGTCCGTATCACGGCTGGACCTACGGGGCCGACGGGCGCTGCATTCTCATGCCCGCCCACCCCGAGCAGGCGCCGCCTGCGAAGGCGTGCGTTGACGTCTATCGCACTGCGGTCGGTCATGGGGTCGTCTGGGTGAGCCTGGGCGGCGGAACTCTCGAGCTACCGACGTTCGACCTGTTCGACCAGCCCGGCCACCAGGTCATCATGTCCGGTCCATACAGGGTCAAGGCGAGCGGCCCGCGAGTGGTCGAGAACTTTCTCGACGTCGGGCATTTCCCATTTGTCCACGAAGGCACCCTCGGAGACCGAGCGCGCCCCGAGATCGCGGACTACTCAGCCGAGGTTGACTCCGGCGGGGTGGTCGCGAAAGGCGTCAAGGTGTTCCAGCCGGATCCTTACGGCACCGGTCGAGGCTCGATGGTCACGTACACGTACCGGGTGCACCGGCCGCTGTCGGCGTCGTTCATCAAGCACGGTGAGCTTTCATTCGGGATGATGCTTTCGGTCACGCCTCACGACGCGGTCGACAGCAGCGCGTGGATGTGGATGGTGATGAACTACGAGCCCGCCTCCTCGATGATCGAGTTTCAGGACCGCATCTTCGCGCAGGACAGGCCGATCCTCGAATCGCAACGCCCGGAGCTGCTGCCGCTGGACCTGCAGGCAGAGCTGCACCTGCGCAGCGACCGGACCGCCATCGCTTACCGCCGCTGGCTGCGCGAGATCGGGGTCCGCACAGGCACGGCCTGATCGGATCAGCTCGAAATCATCGAGCGCTCATGTGCTTGCCAAAGTGTTCGTCTGAGACGACCTGGTCGAACGGCTTCCGCTTCTTCTGGCCCGCCGGCTTGCGCTTCGGGTAGCCAAGCGGCAGCACCGCCAGCACGTCGAAAGTGTCAGGCAACCCGAACTCGGTGCGCACGCCCTCCATGTGCGCAAAACCCGTCCAGTTGGATCCGACTTCCTCGCCCCAGGCGGTGAGGATCATGTTTTGAATCGCGCGGCTGGCGTCCGACATGCCGTACTCGCCCTTCTCTTTCTCATAGGCGACGATGATGGCCGCGGGCGCATTCGCCACGTAAGGCCCGGTCCGAATCAGGGAGCCGAGCTTGCGCAGGTTGGCCCGATCGCGCACGACTATGAAATGCCATGGCTGGCCATTCGACGCGCTCGCGCTCAGGCGGCCAGCATCGATGACTCGCCTGAGGACCTCGCCAGGAACGGGTTTGTCCTGGTACTCGCGCACCGCCATCACGGTCCGCGCAGCCTCGAAAACCTCATTTGCCATCCATGAACCACGGTAACGTATCGATCAGTTTGGTTACGAAGCTCTACACCGAACTCGCGGACTGGTGGCCAACCTTATCCGGGCCGGACGAATACGAGGACGAGGCGGCATTCTTCATCCGCCTCTTAAAGGAATCATCCGATCCGCCGCCACGCACGGTGCTCGACCTCGGATCGGGGAGCGGAATCAACGCCTTCCATCTGAAGCATCACTTCGCGATGACGCTGGTGGATGTTTCACCTCAGATGCTCGCTGTCAACCGTGCACGCAATCCCGAGTGCGAGCACATAGAAGGTGACATACGGACCCTGCGGCTCGGCAGGACCTTTGATGCAGTGCTGATTCACGATGCGATCTGTCACATGACCACCGCCGTGGATCTACGGGCGGCGATGGAGACAGCCTTCATCCACTGCCGGCCCGGCGGCGTCGCCCTGTTCGTGCCCGACGAGATGCGCGAGACCTTCGAGCCGAGCACTGACCACGGAGGCAGCGACCTCGAAGGGCGCAGCGTGCGCTACGTGCAGTGGACCACCGATCCGGATCCGAGCGACACGACGATCCAGGTTGACTTCGGGATCCTGCTCAGGGAGGGTGACGGCGAAGTGCGAGTCGTGCACGAACGCCAGCTGCACGGCCTCTTTGCGCGCTCGGTATGGACGCGCACGCTGAGGAGCGTCGGGTTCACCCCATCGGTCGTGAGCGACGAGGTCCTGAGGGACATGTTCATGTGCCGGCGAAAGGACTAAAGGACTAGATCTCGCCGGCCGCTCTCATCGCATCGACTTCTGCCGACGAATAGCCCAGCTCCCCCAGGACCTCTGCCGTGTGCTCACCCAGGTCCGGCGGCGTCCTTCGGAGGGCGGCCTTGCCCGAGCTGTAGCGCACCGGGTGCTTCAGCACACGGACTCGCCCCGCGCGCGGATGATCGAACTCGAGCACGGGAGCGATGTGCTTGACGGCCACGTCGTCGAATGTCTCCGTCAGGGTGTTCACCGCCGCGCACCAGATGTGGTGCGCCCGCAGCAGCTCGACCCACTCGGCTGTCGTGCGCTCGCGCATGAGGGGATCGAGAGCATCGCGAATCTCGTCGCGCTTGCTGAACGCGACAGCCGGGTCCAGGTAGGGAGTGAGCGCAGGGGGATTTCCAAGGACCTCGCTGATCGTGCTGATCGGGGTCATCGATATCGCCAGGTGCCCGTCAGCTGTCGCGTAGAAGCCGTATGGCACCGAGTGAAAGGTGTCCGCGATGGGCGTACGCGGACGCCGCAGGTGCGCCCCGTTGAGGTGATATACGACCGGCT
This sequence comes from Chloroflexota bacterium, assembly GCA_005881025.1. Taxonomy (GTDB): domain Bacteria; phylum Chloroflexota; class Dormibacteria; order Dormibacterales; family Dormibacteraceae; genus CF-54. The sequence goes on from VBFO01000004.1 coordinate 13,627, forward strand.
CGGTCTGGAGGTCCAGGGCGGCCTCCACCATCACCACCTCGACCCGCTGCCCCTCACCGGTGCGCTCCCTGTGGACCAGCGCACCCAGGATCCCCATCGCCAGCAGGCTCGCGCTGTGCTGGTCGACGATCGCCGCCGCCGCCACGGTCGGGCCCGCAGACTCAGTGCCCGTGTTGGCGCCGAGGCCGGACATGGCCTGGAGCAGCAGGTCCTGGCCGGGCAGGTGGCTGTATGGACCGTCGCTGCCGTAGCCGGACCCGGATGCGTAGATGATCCCGGGGTTCACCTCCCTGATCCGTCCATATCCCAGGCCAAGCCGTTCCAGGACGCCGGGGCGGTAGTTCTCGATCACCACGTCGGATCTGGCGGCCAGCCGGCGGGCCGCCTCGGCGCCACGCTCGCTCTTCAGATTCAGGGTGATGCTGCGGAGGTTGCGATTGGCGAGCATGAAGAAGGCGCTGACCCCGTTCATGTAGGTCTCCGCCCCGGCCCAGTTCCGCTCCCACGCACCGCGCCCGGGAGGCTCGACCTTGATCACGTCGGCGCCCATGTCGGACAGGTACTGGCAGGCAGCCGGGCCGAGGAGGAACTGCGTGAACGCGAGGATGCGCACGCCGGCCAGAAGCTCGAGGCCTCCCTGCTCGGTCAATCCACCAGCTGCATGATGTGCGTCGCCACCGCTACGAGGTCGTCTTTCTGGTTCCTGACCTCGATCTTGGCCAGGGTCCGTTCCTTCTCGCGCTCGACCCCGGTGATCTCGTAGTCGATGGTCAGCGTGTCGCCGAAGTAGACGGGCTTGAGAAACCTGATCCTGTCGTAGCCGACTGACACCATCGGCCGGTCGAAGTCCTGAAGGATGCGGCTGGACGCTGCAGACGTGTAGCCGACGAGGAGCGCGCCATGAGCCACGCGGTGGCCCAGGCTCGTCTTGCGGCAGTACTCCTCGTCAACGTGATTTGGATCGAGGTCCCCCGTGATGCCGGCGAACAGATAGACATCCGACTCGCTCACGGTCTTGGTGATCTGTGTCCGAAGACCGACCGGGATGTCATCGATAGTCTTGCCGCTCAGTTTCTTGGAGCCGCCATCGCCTACCACCACGCGCTGCCGGCGCTCAGCCCGCCATCTACAAACAGAGTCTGCCCAGTCACAAAGCGCGCTGCGTCAGACGCGAGGAACAGGACCACGTCGGCGACATCCTCGGGCATACCGACGCGCCTCAACGGTGTGTTGTCGATGGTCGCCTTCACGCGCTCCGGATGTTGCTCCATGTAGGCCTTGGTGAGTGGAGTCTCGATGATGCCCGGGCCGACCGCATTGACAGTCACGCCACGTGGCCCCCACTCGATGGCGAGGCTCCTCACGAGACCTGACAGACCGGCCTTCGTGGCCGTGTACGCGGCCCGAAGGTCCATGCCGTGGACGGCCGACACCGAGCTGGTGATCACGACTCGACCGCCGGGCTTTGCGAAGAGCAGGGGCGCAAAAACCTGGCAGGTCAGAAAGACGCCGTAGAGATTCGTCTCCAGCATCTCTCGCAGCGCTTGATCCGGCAGGTCGAGTGCCTTGACGCGGGTGTTCACACCGGCGTTGGGAATGAGGATGTCGAGTCCTGTCAGGCGGTCCCGAATTCCTTCGAGGGCGCCTCGGTCGCGCACGTCCGCGAGCTCAGCAATCGCGTGCGGGTCTTCAGCAAACTCGCTCTTGAACGCAGCGATCTGCTCGCTCGACTTCCCGATGGCGATCACCCGCGCGCCCTCCCGGCGCAGCGCGCGGACAATGGCGAGACCGATGCCACGGGTGCCGCCGGTGACCAACGCGGTGCGGCCCTCGAAGGTCACTGGACGACTTTTGCTTCAACGCGTGCAAATGGCTCCAGGATGTGTTTCGCGAAGAGGTCGAGCTGACCCAGGTCCGCGGTCATCGTGTGCAGGAAGATCTCCTCGACACCGACGTCGATCCGCTCCTGGATACGGTGCTGGATCTCGTCGATGGTACCTGTGAGGTACACGGCCTCGATGTAGTCCCAGGGTCGCTCATCCGACACGACGGCCCTCATGTAGCGCTTCTGCTCGTCAACCACGGCGTCCCGAGAACCCTTCTCGCTCAGCCAGCAGAAGTTCTCGTGCGCGACGGCGAACTGCTTCTGGCTCCGGCTGGTGCCCTGACGCTTCAGCTCGGCGTCGATCTTGCCGAGGTCCTCCGCGATTTGCGGGGGCGCAGCCGTCGGTCGCGCGATCCATCCGTCCCAGCGGCAGATCCGCGCCAGCACGTTGGTCGACATCTCGGGTTGTTCGGGCGAGGCCGCGTGTGTGTACTGGCCGCCGCCGGCAACCCACACCGGCGGCACCTGGCCGATCGGTTCGACGGTGATGTCGCTCATCCGGTAGAAATCGCCTTCGAAGGTCACGTGGCCGCCCTTGAGGAGCTGCATCGAGGCCTCGAGGACCTCATCCGTGCGCGCGCCACGCTGCTGGCGCGTGCTGCCGGTCGACTCGAACTCCGGCGGATACCAGCCTGTCCCCACGCCGTAAATGAAGCGGCCGCCGCTCAGGTGCTGAAGGGTGGCGATCTCCTTCGCCAGCACGACCGGCTGGCGCGTCGGGAGGACCAGCACGGAGGTGCCGAGCATCACCCGCGAGGTCACCGCGGCGACGTGCGACAGCGTCATCATCGGCTCGGTCCAGCTCACCCGATAGAACCGCGTCGCGGTGAGCAGGTGATCGGTGATGAACAGCGAGTTGAAGCCCAGCTCCTCGGCTCGCACTGCAAAACGGCGGATCTGGTCGCCATGCTTCGCCTCCTCGCCCGGGAGGAGATACGAAGGCACAAAGACGCCCAGCTTCACGCTGAGGCTTCCGCAGCGTCGCCTTTCTGGTCCAGCTCGCCCGCGAAGATGAGGGCTTCTCGGATCCGTTCTCGCTCGAGCTCAGAGATGGGCAGAAGGGGAGGCCGTACCGTCTCGCGGTCGATGATCCCCTGCATCACCAGGGCGGCCTTGGCCCGTGCTCTGTAGTTCCTTACCGGGGGAGCGAAGATGATGTCGACCAGTGGCGTGAGCCGTTCCATGATGCGGCGCGCCTGATCGTGCCGGCCCGCCAGCGCATGCGTGACGAGCTCCACCTGCTGTCGCGTCGCGACGGCGCCAAATCCGATCAGGGCGCCTTGCGCTCCGAGCTCGAACGACTCGTGGATGAAGTTGTCGTTGCCGGTCAGGTAGACACAGTCGGGACGTGCCGCCTTGACCGCTTCGCGGACCTCAACGAAACGCCGGCGGTCGAACGACGCCTCCTTGATCGCCACGACCTGGGCCACCTTGCACATGCGCTCCAGAGTCTCGGGATCGAAGTTGATGCCACCGAGCGCCGGTTGGAGCTGAAAGAGGATGAGCGGCAAGCCTGTGGCGTCACCTATCGCGGCGTGATATCTGACCGGGAGCTCCGGGTCAAGCGGCAGCCCCTGGTAAGCGCCGATTGGAAAGACGAGCAGGCCGGCAGCGCCGATCTCCTTGGTCTCCCGCGCGAGCTCGACGGCCTGCGCCGTGAACTGCGCGCCGAGGCCTGCCACCACTGGAATTCGATCGCCTACCTCGTCCAGCACCAGCTCGAGCACCCGAAGCCGCTCCTTCTGCCACAGGTGAGGCCCCTCGCCTGTGTCGACGTTGATCGCCAGCGCCTTGGGCTTCGCGCTCGCGACGTGGCGGATGTACCTGCGCAGGCCCGGCTCGTCGATCTCCGCATCCGCCGTCATCGGCAGGATCGTCGCCGGGATCAAACCCTCAAGGTCGAGCTTCATCTGAACTCCTTTCGTCAGGGGTGTGTCATCGGTCCTGGACGAACTGGATGAGGACGCCGTCTGCGCGCTCGGGATCGACGTACCCGATCAGCGTCTGCCGCGCGCCCGACCTTGGACTGGTGTCGAGGAGACGGAAACCACGAGTCCTCGCCTCGTCAAGCGCCGCCGCCACATCGTCGACTTTGAGGCCGAGGTGATGCAAGCCTTCTCCTCGGGTGGCGAGAAAGACGCCGAGGTCGGTTTGGTCGCTGAGCGGTTCCAGCAGCTCCACGCTGGCCGCACCCGTTCCAAAGAAGGCGACCCGGACTTCTGGGAACCCCTCTTCGCCGGCAAACGCAAGGCCGAGTGCTGATTCGAAATGAGGTCGCGAGTCGTCGATCGAACGTACGGCCCAGCCGAGATGGTGGACCATCGCCACCTCAGTCGAGCACCCCCGCCACCGGTTCGCGAGCCATGGATTGACATCCCGAGATGGCCACGACCATAGTATGCCCCATGATCGAGGAAATCCTTTTCCTTTTTCC
>VBFO01000004.1:18174-44454 GCA_005881025.1 Chloroflexota bacterium
GTCCCGACCATCGCCATCGTGGTCCACGACGTGACGGATCCCTACTTCGCAGAGATCGTTCGAGGCGCGACCGCCGCGGCGTCCTCGCGCGGCTTCCTCACTGTCGTCTGCAGCAGCGACCGAGATCCCATGACCGAGCTGCGCTACGTCGAGATGTTGAGCTTGAGCCGCGTGTCCGGTGTGATCTTCGCCGGCGGTGGGCTGGATGAAGCGCACTATCGCCGTCGCATGGGCGACTACGCCCGCAGCATCGCGCACTACGGCGGGGCGATCGTCGCCCTCGCACCGCGTTTCGAGCGGTGGCCGGCGGAGATGCCCGACAACCGGACCGGCGCGCGTCTCGTCACCCAACACCTGCTCGATCTGGGTCATGTTCGGATCGCAATGATCAGCGGGCCTGCGACCTTGCGCACGAGCCGTGAGCGTGAGGTCGGTTATCTCGAGGCCATGAAAGCGGCCGCCACCGACCCGGTGCTGGTGCGGGCGGACTTCACCACCGCAGGTGGCGCAGCGGCGATGGCCCGGCTGCTGGACGGCGGATTGCTGACGGCCGTGTTTGTGGCCAGCGACACAATGGCGCTCGGGGCGCTCGCTGAGACGCGACGGCGCGGAGTGGCGGTCCCCGAGGACGTTTCGGTTGCGGGCTTCGATGACATCCCCGGCCTTGAGTTCGTGCACCCGAGGCTGACCACCGTCCACGTCCCGATGGCCGAGCTTGGAGCCGCCGGGGTCCAGAGGCTCATGCGTCTGCTCGACGGTGAGGACAGGAGCACCAGCACGCGACTGCATGCCGTGGAGCTGCGGGTGAGAGAGAGCACCGCCCGGCCACGCGACCTCGAGGACTAGGAGGGCGACATGGCGTACGACAGGAAGCAGGGCGGTCACGAGGTGGCGCAGTCGAGCCGCCCCGACTACCGCCTCGAGGTCGGACGGGCGGAGGTGCCGGTCGGCGCACCGCGGGGCTTTTTGGTCCTCGATACCGCGCGAGCCGCCACGCTGAAGGCGTGGACGTCGGCGCTGATCCCCGCGGCCGGGCGGCGGCCTGACGCGGGCGCGGTCGGCGCGGCCGAGTACATCGACGCCACCGTGCACCTCGTGCCGTCGATCCGGCCGGCGCTGTTCCACGGCATCGACGAGGTAGAAAGGCTCGCGCATGCTGCAGCTGGTCGGGCTTTCGCAGAATGCGGCCTGGACGAGCGCGAGAGCGTCCTCCGCCAGCTTCAGGCTCTGGACAGCGATGCATTCAGCATGGTCAGCGACTTCACCTACGAGGCTTACTACGGCCACCCGGCGGTGCTGGCCGCTATCGAAGCGGACACCGGCTGGCGCGCTGAGGGGCCCATCACGGGCAGCCCCATGACCCCATTCGATGTTGCACAGCTGGAGCGGGTGCGCAAGCTGCCACCTCGCTACCGCGCGGTCGAAACCACCCCAGAAGTCAAGCGATGAACCCAGAGGCGGACGCCGACGTTCTGGTCATCGGCTCGGGCGCCGCCGGCGCTGCCATCTGCAACCGCCTGTCTCGTCGCGGCGCGAGAGTCGTGTGCCTCGAGCAGGGCGACTGGGTCGATCGGGCGCGCCTGCCGAAGGCGCATCCGGACTGGGAGGTGCGGGGCCGGCGATTCTGGGCCGCCAACCCGAACGTGCGGCGATGGCCTGCCGACTATCCGGTGAGCAGCGAGGGGCAGGACCCGATCGACGTCTACATGTACAACGCGGTCGGCGGGAGCCAGATCGGCTTTGCCGGCAACTACTGGCGGATGGCGCCTTCCGACTTCAAGGTGCGCACGCTCGACGGCGTCGGGGCGGACTGGCCCCTCGACTACGACGAGCTGGCGCCGTATTACGCGATCAATGAGGCGGAGGTCGGAGTCGCCGGGCTGGCCGGTGATCCATGCGGCCCGCCTCGGGAACCGCTCCCGAATCCACCGGCTCCCATCGGGAGGCCAGGCCAGCTCCTGGTCAGTGCGTACGAGAAGCTGGGCTGGTACTGGTGGCCGACCGAGCAGGCGATCACGACCCAGGCTTACCGCGGGCGGCCGGCCTGTGACAACCGCGGCTGGTGCACCTTCGGCTGCCCGCAGAAGTCTCTGTCGACCGCAGACCTGACCTATTGGCCGGGCGCTCTCGAGAACGGCGTCGAGCTGCGCACGCAGGCGCGCGTCCGCGAGATAGTGCTTGGACCAGACGGCCGCGCCGTGGGCGCGCGCTACTACGACCAGGGCGGTGTAGTCCGTGAGGCTCGCGCCGCCGTCACAGTCGTCGCCTGCGGCGGTCTGGGCACTCCACGGTTGCTGCTCATGTCCACCTCGCCCTCCCATCCCGACGGCCTCGCCAACTCGAGCGGGCTGGTCGGCAAAAACCTGATGGTGCACGTGCAGAGCTTTGCGACCGGCCTGTTCGAGGAGGCCGTCGACGGCTGGAACGGCACGTGGGGCGGGACAGTCTCGACCCGCCAGTTCTACGAGACCGATCAGGCTCGCGACTACGTGCGGGGGTTCATCATGAGCGGCTGCCGGGGCTGGTCGCCTCTCAACCTGGCGCTGCAGATAGCGCCGTGGGGCTCAAAGCATCACCAGGCGTTCGACGAGCGCATCAACCATGAGATTTCTCTCTATCTGTGCGGTGAGGACCTACCCGAGGAATCGAATCGCGTCGAGCTCGACTGGGGACACCTTGACGGTTTCGGGATGCCAGGTGTGGTCACCCACCACGAGCTCAACGAGAACAGCCGCCGGCTGGGACGCGACATGATCGCTCACGCCCACCAGGTGCTCGAGGCTGCGGGAGCCACGAGCGTGCGCGACTTCGGTCTGGCGCCGATCTGGGGATGGCACCTGCTTGGGACCGCACGGATGGGAGAAGATTCGAGCACGTCCGTGGCGGACGGCTTCAACCGTGCTCACGACGTGCCGAACCTGTTCATCGCCGACGGCAGCAGCATGCCGACCAGCGCCGGCGTGAACCCGAGCGCCACGATCCAGGCACTCGCTCTCAGATGTGCCGACCACATCTGGGAGAGCCGGCGCGACTACGACAGCGGCCGCTCCTCGCAGATTCGATAGCCATCCGTCCAGGGACGGACCCGCTCGAAAGCGGCGCTTGCTGCAAGCACGTCGACGTCCTGCTCACGGCGCCCGATGATCTGCATCCCCACCGGCAGGCCTCCGGAGAGGCCCGCGGGAATCGATGCTGACGGATGGCCGGAGAAGTTGGTCAGAAACGTGAGGCACCAGCCGATCAGCGGATCGACCTCTTCCCCGTTGATCTGCGTCGGGCCCAGCGTGTTGCCGTCTGTGGTGTTCTTGACCGGCAGGCACGCGAGCGTTGGAGTGACCAGGAGGTCATACCGCTGCAGCACCGACTCGATCGCGTCGTAGACCTCGGTGCGCATGACCATGTCGTTCCACACGTCCATGGCCGACATGCCGTATCCGACCTCGATCCAGTGCCGGTACTCCGGCGGCAGGTCCTCGGGATGGTCCTTCATGAGGTCGATCCCCGCGGCCTTCAGACCTTCGAGCCCCGAGATGTTCAGGGGCATGATCATGCGGTTCCACAGGTCGCTCAGCTCTCGCTGCGACCGTTTGATGCCGACCTTGACGGTCTCCACAGTGGCTCCGGCGTCGACAAAGCCCCGAGTCGCCTCGGCCACGACTCCCGCCACCGCCGACTCGATGGGGTAAACGTCGAAGTCGGGGCTGAAGGCCACCTTGGCGCCGCTCAGGGAGTGGGCCAGCGCGGCGGTGAAGTCCGGCGTGCTCGTCAGCGAGAAGGGGTCGCGCGAGTCTGGACCGGCGAGGATCTGCAGACCGATCGCGGCGTCCTCGACAGTTCGCGTCAGCGTGCCCTCGAACACGAATGGGTTGAGACTGGCGAACGCATTGGGCCGGCCGGTGTAGGCGACCCGCCCATAGGACGCTCGATAGCCGTACACGTTGCACCACGCGGCTGGGATCCTGATCGATCCGCCGGCGTCAGTGCCCTCGGCTATCGACACCAGCCCATCCGCCACCGCTGCCGCGCTCCCACCAGAAGAGCCGCCAGGGTTGCGGCTCAGATCAAATGGGTTATGGGTAGGACCGAAAAGGTAGTTGTCGGCGATTCCACGCAGGCCCATGATCGGTGCGTTGGTCTTGCCGACGAGGATCGCCCCGGCGCGCTCCATCCGCTCCGAGTACGGGCAGTACGCATCGATGACCTGGTCGCGGAGCGTGCGGATCCCGCCGAAGGTCGACGGCCAGCCCGGCTTGAAGTCGAAGAGGTCTTTCATCGCGGTGGGAACGCCGTGCAGAGGGCCGAGGGTGGCGCCCGAGGTGACGGCGGATTCGGCGGCTCGTGCCCTCTCCATGGCCTGGTCGAAGTCGGTGAACACGAAGGCGTTCAGGCTGGGATTCCGTTGCTCGATGCGCTTGATCGTCGAGGTCATCAGCTCCACCGGCGAGAGCTCGCGGCTTCGAATTCGCCGTGCCAGCTCCGCAGCCGAGGCGTAGGAGCTTTGATCCCGTTCAGCCATCGGTGGCTTCAATTCTGACGCAACGACGAACACATAAAGGACGCGCGCGAGCCGGCTAACGCACCGCGGCCAGGGCTTCGGCCACCAGCGGCGCGACCACTCGAGGACCGTCCGCAGCGATGCGCGCGCCCGGGAACAGCGACGACCCCATGGCCACCGCTGCGGCACCGGCTTTGAGGTAGGCACCTGCGTTGGCGGCGGTGATGCCGCCGGTCGGGACCAGGCGCGCGGCAGGGAATGGCTGCAGAAGGGCGGACATGTAAGCCGGGCCGAGCGGCTCGGACGGGAAGAGCTTCAGCATCTCGACTCCGAGGCGAAGGGCCTCGTCGACCTCCGACGCCGTGAAAACGCCGGGCAGGATTGGGAGACCGCGGATCCGGGCAGCTTCGACAAGCTGCGAATTGAGTCCAGGCGCGACGAGAAACTCCGCACCGGCAGCGGCTGCATCCTCCAGCTCGGCCACAGTGCGGACTGTGCCGGCACCGATCAGCGCCGCCGGATGATCGTGGCGAAGCCTCTCGATGGCGCGGGCCGCGCTCGGCAGGGTGAAGGTCACCTCGATCACCTCGAGGCCCGCCTGGATCGCGCACGCCGCTGAGGCCACCGTGAGCTCGAGGTCGTCGAGCCTGACGATCCCGATGAGTCTCGACCTGAGCAGCCGGTCGACAGCGCTCAGCGCCCGACCTCTCGGCCTTCGCGCGCGAGCAGGGCGACGACGTCGGCGGCATCGAGGCGAAAGAGGTCGCCATGCAGAGTCATCTTCAGCGCGCTCATCGCCAGCCCTCGCTCAAGCCCGAGCTCCAGAGATCCGTCCAGCAGGCCCCAGATCAGGCCGGCCACGAACGCATCCCCTGCGCCGACCCGGTCGACGGTCTCCACCGGGTGCCCGCGGCGCTCGATCGAGGCTCCGGCGCGAGCAGCCACCGCGCCTTCCGCGCCACGCGTCACCACGACGGTCTCCACCCCGAGGTCCGGGGCGCCGCCGACACCGAACAGGTCGCGCGCGTCCTCCTGCGTGCAGATGAGGACGTCGATCAGGGATGCGACATCACGGACCGCTGCGGCCGCATCCTTCCGGTCCCACAGCTTCTGCCGGTAGTTGACGTCGAAGGTGACGGTGGCGCCGGCGCGGCGGGCCTCCTGCATCGCGTGTTTTGCAAGCTCGCGGCACGATGGGGAAAGTCCCATGGTGATGCCCGATACGTGGAGCACCTGCGTGTCGACCATTGCCTGCCAGTCGAAATCGGAGGTGGACGCGAGTGCCATGGTGGACGCTGCGCGGTCGTAGGTGACGCTGATCGGCCGCGGTGTCACTCCCAGCTCGACGAAGTAGAGGCCCAGCCTGCCGCCGGTTGCCCAACGCACGAGCGAGGTGTCGACACCCCCGCCGGCAAGCGTGGTGGCGACCCTGTGGCCGAGTGGATTGTCAGGAAGGACCGACGCCCATGCCGCGCGCACCCCGACCCGCGCGGCAGCGTAAGCGACGTTGGCCTCAGAGCCTGCCACGTGAACATCGAAGGCCGGCGCGTCCTCGATCCGATCGCCCGGCCTGACCGAAAGCCGGAGCATGGCCTCGCCGAGCGTGACCAGCTGCCATTTTGGCAAGGCCTAGAAGTAGGTCAGGATGGCGTCGATCACGCGGTAGCCGTCGTCGACCAGCGGGATCAGGCGCCATTTGTCGAAGGCAGTGCAGGGGTGTGAGATGCCGCATCCGACCATGTCACCGACTTTCAAGTTTTCCGGGCCTTCGATGCGCAGGTACGCGTGCTGGTCGTTGGTCCCAGAGATCACTGCTGCGCTCTGGAAAGGACGTGGGGCCTCACCCCCACTCTTGATCATGCGGGGCACTGGCAGCTCGAGGTCGTAGGGCACGTCGCGCTTGCCAAAGCCGATCAACGCCAGCCCTGGCTCGGGCAGGGAGAGGACCACACCCCACACCTCCAGCGCCTCTTTCAGTGGTCCGGTCTCGGGGATGCGGCCGCCGAATGGTGACAGCTGCTGGTAGTGGACTGCGTCATGCGTGATGTAGCAGCCGCTGCGAAGCACGAGCTCCACCGGCCGGCTCAAGTCCCATGGACGGCCAAACGCCGCGACGACGCGGTCGGGGAACGCGCTGCCGCCCGCGCTGACCATCACGCGCGTTGACCGGGCGAAAAGCCCTGCCTGATCCACCCTCTCGACAAGCGCGCGCATGTCGCTCAGGAATCGATCCGTCGCCTCGATGGTGCCGTTCAGGCTGTCCGAGCTGATGATCCCCTCGAATGCCTCGACTCCCGCGAGCGTGAGCCGCCCGGATGCGCTCACCGCGCGGGCCACTTCGAGCGCCTGCTTAGGAGTCCTGCAGCCGGCCCGCCCGCCTGTGAACCCGACCTCCAGCAGAACCTGCAGCGGCCGGTCGAGCGCCGTCGCCTCGAGGGCGGACTCGATCAGGCGGACCTGCGCGACAGAATCGACCAGGCAGTAGAAGTCGAACTCAGGATCGCGGTGCAGCTCGCTCGCGATCCACCGTACCGAGGCCGGTTCCACGAGCTCGTTGGCGAGAATCACGCGGTCGACGCCGAATTCACGCCAGACCCGGACCTGGCTCATCGTCGCCGCGGTCACCGCCCAGGCGCCGCCCTCCAGCTGGCGCTTGAGCAGCTGTGGCGACATGCTGGTCTTTCCGTGCGGCGCGAGCAGGAAGTCGTGCTCCCGGCAGTAGCGCGCCATCAGCTCGATGTTGTGCTGCAAAGCTGAGTCCTTGAGGACCATCACCGGCAGCATGAATTCGCCACCCAGCACGCTCCAGCCGCGATCCCCGACCGATCTGAGCGGCACCGCAGGTCCCGGCGGGAAGGACTTGTAGCGCCAGTCCACCGGCTCGTCGAGGAGCGGGTCGAGATTGAGACGTGTCGCCTGCGACCGGGCCATCAGGCTTCCAGCTCGCGCATGGCTTCATCGGCCTTGACCACGCGGCCGTATTTCATCGCCAGTGTCTGCAGGCTCGCGCGCTGAAGGTCCGGCGCGTACGAAGAGACCGCGTCCGCGACGACAGCGGTCTGAAAGCCCTCATGGAAAGCGCCCCTGGCTGTGTCCTCGACGCAGATCTGAGTGACGGTACCGGTGACGAGGACGGTGTCCACGGCGTGCGCGACCAGAAGATCGGTCAGCCGAGTGCGATGGAACCCGTTGTAGCCGTACTTGTCGATCTGGGCCTCACCGGGATGCGGCGCGAGCTCATCGATCACGGCCACGCAGTCGCGCTCGCCCTCGATGTCGCCATAGCCACGCATGTATCCGGGCCAGCAGCAGCACACGGGAGGCGCGATCTGGGGCGACCACTTCCACATCAAAGTCGGGTGCGGCCCTGCGACGAAACGGGTGAAGATCACCGGCCGTTTGCGGGATCGGAACCAATCGAGCAGCTCGAGGTGAACGTCGATGGTCTCCCGAGCATCAGGCACCTCGAGCGGAGCGCCAACCCGGACAAAGTCGTTCTGCATGTCCACCACTATCAGCGCCGACCGGTCGGCCCGGAGCTGAAACGCCTTCTGGAGGGTGTCGGCCATCATCGTGAAAGTTAATCCGTCCAGCGCCGTGCGCGTAGGGCTGCCGCGGCGGCGCTAACATCCTGACCATCGACACGTCCATATTCACATTCGCCAGCGACCTCGCCGACGAGGGGATGGCGAACGTGCTGGACAACGCTGCCGATCGCGGCGGCCTGGACGGCATCACGATGGCAGCCGCCTATCACCAGGGCCGCGACATCTTCCCGCACAACCCGGCGCGCAAGGTGCACTTCCTGGAGGGCGACAGCGTGTTCTTCCAGCCGGACGCCCGCCGGTACCGTGGCCTCGCGCTGCAGCCCAAGGTCAGTGCACTGGCCCAGGAGTCGGATCCGCTCGCCAGCCTGTGCCGCGAAGCCTCTGCCCGCTCCTTGCATGTGCGCGCGTGGACTGTGTTCTTGCACAACTACACGCTCGGGGCCGGGCATCCCGGGTGCGCGTGTCGCAACGCATTCGGCGACGCACACCTCACGGACCTTTGCCCGTCCAATCCCGACGTGCGCGCCTATGTCGTCGCGCTGAGCGCGGACATCGCGAGCAAGGGCGTGGCGAGCGTCGTCGCGGAGTCCCTTCACTTCCACGGTCTCGAGCACGGATTCCATCACGAGCGATATTTCATCGAGCTCGGCCTGTTCGGTCGTTTCCTGCTCGGCCTGTGTTTTTGCGATCACTGCCTGGAGGCCGCGAGGCTGCACGGAGTGCAGGCGGAAAGGTTGCGGTCGGAGGCGCGCCGCGAGCTGGAGCGCCGTTTTGCAGCCGATCCCGAACCGGAGCGTGCCGAGCTGGTCCTGGAGACCGTGGGAGCGTTCGCGGGTGGCGAGCTGGCGGGGTACCTCGAAGCCCGGGCCGCCACTGTCGTCTCGCTCGTGACCGAGGCCGCGCAGGCCGCCGCTGCGGAGAAGGCCGGCTTTGCCTTCATCGACCTGTCCGGGGCAGTCAAGGGCTACGCCACTGGACGGCCGCACGGTGGACCTGCCGCCGGCATCGCCTGGCAGTTCGGGATCGACGTCGGCAAAGTGGCTGCCGCGTGCGGCCAGCTCGAAGCGATCGGTTATGCCGCGGATCCGGAAAGGTTGCGGCTGGACCTCGCCGCCTATCGAGCCGTCATCGGTCCAGGGCGAAGGCTGTCCGTGATCATGCGGCCGATGGCGCCGGACTGCGACGGTGTGGAGAACCTGGCTGCGAAGCTCGAAATCGCGCGCGAGCTGGAGGTCACAGAGGTTGGTTTCTACCACTACGGTTTCATGCGCCTGGATACGCTCGACCTGATCCACGCGGCACTTTAAGCACGTCCGACGATCCGGCCGGGAAGCGCCCCGGTCACCCGGCCGTCCGTCACGACGGCCTCGCCCTCGACCAGTACGTGGGCGATGCCCGACGGCGGGACACGAGGGTTCTCCCACGTGCTCTGGTCGGCCAGCGCGCCGGCATCGAACACCGTGATGTCGGCGGCCAGACCATCCTTGAGCAGTCCCCGGTCCTTGAGGGAGAAGCGTTCGGCAGGGAGTCCCGTGACCTTGCGCACCGCCTGCTCCAGCGTCACAGTGCCTCCGCGCACATGCTCGCCCACGATCCGGGCGAACGTGCCAAAACCCCGGCGGTGCGGGCGACTCCCCATGTAGATGCCATCGGTGGAGCCGATATACAGCGGGTGCGCAATGGTTCGCCCGAGGATCGCCTCGCCATCGATCGACTCGGGCCAGTGATAGACGGCCAGGACGCGGCCGGCATGGCCGGAGAGCAGATCGAAGAGATAGTCGACATCCGCCTTCGCCGCTTCGTGTGCCAGGCGACCGAGACTCTTGCCCTCCAGCTCCTGACCGGACTCCACGCTGCTGAGCGTGATCTCCCCCCTCTCCGCGACGCGCGTCGCAGTCTCGTCCCGCAGCCGTTCGCGCTCGGCTCTGACGCGCCCCATGCTGGCCTCGTATCCACCAGCTTGCGCCCACTCCGGCAGCATCATCAGCAGGTGCGTACAGGCGGCCGAATACGGGTACATGTCAAAGCTCACATCGACGTCGGACGCTTGCGCCTCCTCGATCAAGCCGAGCGCTGCCTCGTCCATCGCCAGGTGCGAGACGTGGACCTTGGCCCCCGACTGTCGTCCGATGTCGAAGCTCTCGCGGCAACCCTGAGCCACGCGGCTCCAGTAACCGCGCTGATGAGGCGCGTACACGCCGCCGGCCGCGGCCACAATGCGGCAGAGATCGACCAGCTCGCTCACGGCAGAAAGCGCGCCCGGCTGGTACTCGAGGCCGGCGGACATGCCGACCGCGCCGGCGTCGAGCCACTCGACCAGGTGTGAGCGCATCGCCTTCGACTCGCCGTCAGAGGGAGTCCCGGGCCTCCAGCCCATGGCGGCGACCTTGATGGCGAGATGGGGCGCCTGCGGGATTAGGTGGTTGGGGATCCGGCCCTTGAACTGCGACAGGTAGCCGGCCACCGACGTCCAGTCCCAGCCGATGTCTGGGTCGCCATAGAACACCTGCAGGTAGTCCTTCACCTCGCGCAGCCGGTCTGGCGGCAGCGGGGCCCAGCTGAACCCGTCGGGCGACATGAGCTCTGCAGTGACGCCGTCGAGGACTCCGGCGAACTGGTCCATGCCTCCGAGGCGGGCCAGCTCGGAGTGGACGTGTACGTCGATGAAGCCCGGCGCCACCACCAGGCCTCGCGCATCGATCACGCGCCCGGCTGACGCATCCTCCAGATGATTGATCGCAGCGATGCGGCCGCCCGCGATTCCGACGTCAAGGCGCCTACGCGGCGCACCGGTGCCGTCGACGACGTCGCCGCCGGTGAGGAGGACATCAAAGTTCACCGGTTACGAGTCGAGTTTTTCGTTGCCGGCCTCGGCCAGCAGCTCCCGGGTCATCCGGTAGTTGCCCGCGAGCAGGCCTCCGTCCACAGGCAGCACGACGCCGGTGATCCAGGACGCATCGTCCGAGGCAAGGAACATGGTCGCGTTGGCGATGTCATCTGGCTCGCCCACACGCCCGAGGGGGTACCACTTGAGCAGCCGCTGGAACACGACAGGATCGCGGTCGATGCGCGCCTGCCAGATTGGGGTGCGGATGGTGCCTGGCGCGATCGCGTTGCACCGGATCCCGTGGGCGCCGTAGCGCACGGCGATCCCCTGGGTCAGGTTGATCATGCCGGCCTTGGCCGCGCTGTATGCCTCGTTGCCGAGGGCGGTGATCGCGTTGACCGAGGAGATGTTCACGATCGAACCGGTGTGCCGCTCGATCATCGAAGGCAGCACCGCCTTGCAGCAGAGGAAGACGCTCCTGAGCACCACTGCCACATCCCGGTCCCAGGTGGCCTCGTCCATCTGCAGCACGTCGTCGCCCTCGGCGATCGCTGCGTTGTTGACAAGGACATCGACCGGCCCAAGCTCCGAGGCCACCAGCCCGACGAAGGCGTCCACATCGCGCCGGGAGCTCACATCCGCGTGCACGGACAGGGCGCTTCCGCCTGCGGTGGTGATCTCGGAGGTGACCGCGTCCGCGCGGTCTGGGAGCCAGTCCACCACCGCGACCTTCGCGCCTACCCCGGCAAACCTCTGCGCGATCACGCGCCCGATCCCGGAGCCCGCTCCGGTGACGATCACCACCCGGCCGTCGAACCGCATTCCCTGGTCAGGCCACCGCGATGACGGCGTCGACCTCGATCTCGAATCCAGGCAGGTCCGACTGGATCGTGGTCCGTGCCGGCATGGGCTCACGCAGGAGCTCTGCGTAGACCTTGTTCAAGACCGAGAAGTTGGACATGTCCCGCTCACAGGATTCCGTACTCCTTGAAGACCTCTCTGATGCTTGCCCCCTTGGCCAGGATCTCACGCATCGTGTCCTCGCCCGACACCTTCTCCAGCGCGCGGCCGACGACATCCTCTTCGACAGCGGCGGGGACCACCACGCAGCCGTCGCCGTCCGCGAAGACGAGGTCGCCGTCTGCCACGGACACCCCCGCGACGGGAATCGTGACCCGGATCGCGATCACCTCCAGGCGGCCTTTCGAGTCGGCCGGCGACAGCCCTGTCGCAAACACCGGAAACTTCATGTCGACGATCCCCCAGCTGTCACGGCTCAATCCATCGAGCACGGTGCCTCTCCCGCCCCTGGCGCGAGTGTGAGTGCTGAGCAGCTCTCCCCAGAGCGCACCGCCAGGGTTTCCCTGCACGGCGCCCACGACCACCTCACCTGCCTTGAGGCCGTCGAGCAGATCCATCAGCAGCCTGTACGGCTCCGGGGGCAGCTCCGTGACCTCGATGGCGAGCATCGTGGCCGCCCGGCCCACAGCTTTGGCGCCCGTGTAAAGCGGGCGCACGTCGTGGTGCATCACCTGATGGCGGTAGCCGGCGTCGTCAAGGATGTCCGCAAGCACCGACGAGTAGAGTCGAGCCTCGATGTCGTCCAGGTAGTCCGAAGAGAACCTGTCCACGGCTCAGCGCGCCGCGGGCAGAAGCCCGGCTGCCAGCACCGCCGCCTGCTGAACCACAGCATCCTGGTGCGGTTGAATATCCTGGCCGCCGAACGCCGCCAGCAGGCCGAGGAGAGGATCGTCCAGGCCTGTCCTGATGCCGGCGAGCTCCTCGATGATCGCCAGCCCGCAGTAGGGGACGTACGCCGGCGAGTAACCGCCTTCGTGGCACGCGACCACCCGGCCTCTGCAAACGTCCTTCGCCACGGATAACACGATCTGCGTGAGCTTCCGATAGCCGTCGCTGGTCATCATCATCGAGGCGAGCGGATCCATCGCGCTGGCATCAAGGCCGGAGGCGATCAGGATCAGCTCCGGTCGAAATGCCCTCAGCGCCGGAGCCACCACGCGGTCAAAGGTGGCCACGTAGGCGCCGACGCCAGATCCTGGCGGGAGCGGGACGTTGATGTTGTAGCCCCGACCGGCGCCCTCTCCGGTGTCGGTGATCGCGCCCGATGCCGGCGGGTAGTTGTTGTCCTGGTGGATCGAGATGGTGAGCACCGTCGGGTCGGAGTAGAAGGCGTGCTCAGTGCCGTTGCCATGGTGCACGTCCCAATCCACTATCGCGACTCGCGCGAGCCCGCGGGCCTGGCGTGCATGCATGGCGGCGAGAGCGGTGTTGCCGAAGATGCAGAACCCGCGACCCTGGTCCTTCTCGGCATGATGCCCGGGCGGTCGCACCAATGCATACGCGTTGTCCACCTTGCCGTCGAGCACGGCGTCGACCGCGGTGATGCAGCCACCCGCCGACAGCAGGGCTATCTCGTAGGATCCGCGCCCGAATGGCGTCTCCTCTCCGGCCTCACCACCTGACTCCGCGCTCAGCTTCCTGATCCGCTCGACGTAGTCGCGGGTATGCAGCCGGAGGATCTCTTCCTCGGTGGCGGGCCGCGGCTTCAGCTGGACGAGCTGATCCATGAGGCCGCTGACCTCGACCAGGTTGCGGATCCGGCGCTTGCCCTCGGCGCTTTCGATATGCGCGAAAGGCTGAACGGTGAGGCTCGCGGGCATCACCCAGGCACCCGTGCCGGTGTCGTGCCACGCGTACAGCTCGTGCCAGAGGAATCCAGTGGTCACAGCTCCTCCGTCGTGTCGCGCGGCGCAGCGGGGCTGACCTCGACCGCAGGTGCCAGCGGCTCGGGCGCCAGGTAGTTCTCGTACAGGCGGCGGATCAGCGGCCACAATCCCTGTGGCGCGAATACTGCGATCCCGGCGAGCGCGAGCCCAAGAATCAATGTCTGGTAGTCGCCCAGGGCCACGAGGTACTGGTTGAGCCCGATCACGATGCCGGCCCCGAGGATGGGCCCGCCGAAAGTGCCCCAGCCGCCGATCACGATCATCGCCAGCAGGTCGATGATGCGCGGGAAATCGAAGATCGTCGTCGAGATCCCGCCGTTGTAATGGGTGCTGTAGCCGCCTGCCAGCCCGGTGAAGAAGGCGCTGATCGCAAACAGCACGAGGCGGACCCGGAACTGATTGATGCCGCGGCTCACGGCGTACGTCTCGGAGTCGCGCAGCGCGGTCATCGCCACACCGAGCGGTGAATGGATCACACGCCAGATGACAAACGTGGCGATGGCGAAGATCAGCCCGGCCAGGTAATAGAGGTAGATGGTGCGCTGGTCGCCGATCGCGTCGCCGAACTGGAAGGTCTGGACTGTGACCAGGCCGTATCCACCACCGCTGATGAAGCGGGGCCCGGTCACGGCGAAAACGCGCGCCAGCTCATGGAACGCCAGGGTCAAAAGCACGACATAGACGCCGCGCAGCCGCAGAGTGGGCAGGCCGATGCCCAGCGCGGCGACCACTGCAACCAGCGGCGAGATGAGGATGGCGAGGAATGGATTCCAGCCGAGGCTGTGAACGAGCACTCCAGAGGTCCAGCCGCCAACGGCGAAGAGCGCCACCTGGGCGAAGGAGTAGATGCCGCCGTAACCCATGATCAGGTTCCACGACTGCGCTACCACCGCCTGAACGAAGAACAGGATCAAGAGCGTGATCAGGTAGGTGCCGATGTCGATGCGGACGAGCAGGAGCGGCAGCACGATGCCTGCGGCAAGTCCGCCGCCTATCGCCCATATGGACGGGCGGCGCCACGGCGCGGCAGCCTGGTCGAGCTGTGGACGCGAAACACCCACGGCCCCGGCGGCCTGCGCGCTCACAGCCGCCTCACCTCGCCGATCCCGAACAGGCCGTTTGGTCGCACGATCAGCATCAGGATGATCAGGAGAAAGACACCGGGCTGAGCCCATGCGACGCCGTAGTAGACCTCGACGAAAGACTCGAAGATGCCAAGCACAAATCCCGCCACCAGCGCTCCGCGCACGCTGCCCAGGCCCCCGAAGATGGTGACGATCAGGGCCTGGATCATGGGGTTGAACCCTGAGTTGGGGTTGAGGAAGAAGAAAGGTGAGAGCAACACACCGGCCAGTCCCGCGAGCGCGCCGCTGATGGCGATGACCATGCCGTAAGTGCGCACGACCGGGATGGCCATCAGGCTGGCCGCCTCCTGCTGCTGGGAGACCGCGCGGATCGCCATCCCGCGCCGCGTGTAGGTGAGGAAGAGGTAGACCAGGGCAAAGAGGGCAAGCGAGGTGCCGATCACGAGGAGTCCCTGTTTGGTGATCTGGACATCGCTGAGAGTGAAGTTGCCCGAGATGATGGGCGGGATGACCTTGTACTCCGGGTTGAAGATCAGGATCGCCGCCGCAGAGACAGCGATTGAGATGCCGACCGTGGCGATCAGGGTGGAGTTGTCGAAGCCTGGCTTGCCTATGACCGGGCGGATGAAGATCAGGTGCATCAGGTACGCAAATGCCGCCGCCGCCAGCACCCCGATCGGCAGAGCCACCAGGATCGGCAGGTTCAGCTTCGACACCACGAAGAAAGCGACATACGAGCCGACCACGAAGATGGCCCCGTGGGCCAGATTCAACAGCCGAACCGCCCCCCAGACCAGGGTCAGCCCGAGCGCCATCAGGCCATACACCGAGCCGAAGAGAATCCCGCCCCATACCGCCTGAACGAACTGCGTGCTCATCCGAGGTAGCTCTCCAGAAGCGCCTTGTCCCGGAGGAGCTCGTCGGCAGGACCCTGGCGCACCAGCGAACCCGTCTCGAGAAGGTAGACGCGATCCGCGAGCCCCGCGACATGATTTGCGTTCTCATCCGCGATCAACAGCGACAGTCCGCTTTCCTTGACCTTGTGGATGCTCGCGTAGATCTGCTGGGTGGTAAGCGGCGCCAGACCGAGCGAGGGCTCGTCGATCAGCAGCAGCTTTGCCTTCGACATCAAACCGCGGCCCAGGGCCAGCATCCGCCGCTCGCCCCCTGAGAGCGTGCGGGCCAGCTGGCCTCCCCGCTCCTTGAGCCAGGGGAAGAGCTCGTACACGCGCCCGAGCCGTGCGCTGCGCTCCGACCACGTCGGACCGTGGTAAGCGCCCATCAGCAGGTTTTCGGTCACCGTCATCTCGGGGAAAAGCAAATCGCCCTGCGGGATGTGCACGAGGCCGGCGGCGGCGATCGCATCCGGCCGCCAGCGCGTGATGTCCTTGCCGTCAAGCAGAACCTGTCCTGCGCGCGGCGACAGGAGGCCGGTCACGGCACGAAGCAGCGTGCTCTTGCCGTGTCCGTTCGGACCCAGGACGATGACGCCCTCGCCTTCGTTGACCTCGAGGTCGATCCCGTGAAGCACCTCGCTTCCGGCGTAGCCGGCGACCAAGCCCTTGACCTCAAGCATCGGCAGATGCCGCTTCGGGTCCCATCGGCATCAGATTCCCGAGGTACACCTCGATCACCCGGCGGTCACGGAGCACCTTGGACGGTGGACCGACAGTGATCTGCTGGCCGTGATGGATGACCAGGATGCGGTCGGCCAGCGCCTGCACCGCCTTCATCACGTGCTCGATCATCAGGATCGTCACCCCCGTCTTGGCGACCGTCCGGATCAGGTCGATCATCTGCGCCCTCTCGGCCGGGTTGAGGCCGCCGAACGGCTCGTCGAGGAGCAGCATCTCCGGACGCATGGCAAGCCCGGTGGCCAGCATCAAGCGTTTGCGCGCGAGCACCGGCAGCTGGCCCGCCAGGATTCGTTGGAGCCCGCCCAGGCCACACAAAGCCAGGGCGTCGAGCGCGTCATCCCGGACCTGGTTCTTGAACGAGAGCGTCGCGCTGCCGCCGTCACGCCCGAATGTGCTGCCGACCAGCACGTTCGTGAGCACGGTCTGGCTGTCGAACGCCACCGTCGTCTGAAACGTGCGCGCCAGGCCGAGGCGGCTGATCTGATGCGCACGCAAACCCTGGATCTCCCGATCTTTGAACTTGATGACACCGCTGGTGGCCGGGTTGACCCCTGAGATGCAGTCGAAAAGGGACGTCTTGCCGGCGCCGTTCGGCCCGACGATGGCATACACCTCGCCGGGCTCGACGGCAAAGCTCAGGTCGCTGACCGCGAGCAATCCTCCATAGGCCTTGCTGACCTTCTGGCACTCGAGGATCGGCATTCCTGGGCTTAGTCTGGCGCTTTCTGGACGCTTACCTCATCCAGCTGGGCAGCACGAAGGTGCCGCTGGTGAAGGGTGTCGGCGAGACAACCTTCTGCACTCCGTCCTGGATCTGGACGATGATGTGCGGCTGCCCGACCGAGGCGTCAGCCGTCTGCGCCGGGAACTGGACGCCGGTGTGATCCACGAACGAGATCGAGCCCGTGGTGCCGCGCCAGATGACCGACTCGGTGGCCTTGGCGACCGCCTTGTAGTTCTTCGGGTCACCCGACATCGCGACCCCCGCCGCCCATACGTTGACCTCGTCGTAGCAGCCGCCCGCGTTGGCCCAACCGGGCTCGGCGCCGAACTTGGCCTTATAGCGCGCGCGGAAGTCATTGCCGATCTTGTCAGGCAGCAACCCGAGCACGGTCGCCCAGACGATGCCGTTGGCGGCCGGGCCCGCCAGGGTCAGGTACTCGGGGACCGATGGGCCGTACTGCTGGTAAACGAGCGTCTTGGTCGGGCTCGCCGCCCATTCCTTCGCCATCGCGGCATCGTCGGCGGGCGAGAAGTCGCTGGTGAAAAGCACCGTCGGCTTCGCCTGTTTGACGCGGGAAAGCACCGGGCCCCAGGCCGGCACCGAGCCCTCGCTGACACCGTCATTGGAGAGCTCTGTCCACCCCAGCTGCTTGATCTGGGTCTGGAAGCCCGTCGCGATCACAGTGCCGTAGGCGCTCTTGCCGCTGATGATCGAGTAGGTCTTGACCTTGGAGTTGAGCAGGCCCGCGTTGAGGGCGCCGTCCACCCAGTAGGCGAAGCCCTGGCCGTACCAGGACTCGGTCGGGTCGCACTGGAAGATGCCCCAGTACTTGCTCGGGTTGCCCTTGTAGCGGTTGACCCACGCGATCTGGGTGTTGACGTTGTAGTACAGGGTCCCGGCGTTGGCGACGATGTCGAACTCAGGCCCTGAGGCGAGGTGATAGCCGGAGAAGATCACGTCCGCCTTCTCGACGCTTACCGCTCGGTTGAAGGCTGTCGTGATCTGGTCGGTGGAGGAGTCCTTGTCGTCGATCACAACGTAGTCGAGGTGGTAGCCGATGAGGCCTCCCCTGGCGTTGATCTCGTCCACTGCCATCTGGACGCCGTTCTGCATCTCCTTGCCGTCGGAAGCGATCACGCCTCCGATCGGGAAGATTCCGACTACTTTGATGCTCCCGCGGGAGCCTGCGCCGGTGCCTGCTGACTTGGGCGCGAGAGCGCTGCCCGCCAGGCCACCGACCACGAGACCGCCGATGGCGCCCGCACCACCAACCAGCACAGACCTCCGGGTAACTTCACGCCGAGTGAATGAATCGCCCGCCACTTAACTCCTCCTTGTGGGAACCAATAACGCCAGCAGATGCGCCTTCGCGCGCTTTCTTACGCCGCTCACACCTTGTAGTCAACCTTCACCGGTTTGCCGTTGTTGGCCGCGGACTCATCGATCGCGAAGCACAGCGCCATCGACCTGTACGAGTCGTAGATCGCGGCGTGCGACTCGACGTTGTTCTCGATGCACTCGAGGAAGTGCCTGATCTCAGGGACGAACGGGTGGTGGGTCACGTCGCCTGAGTCGGGTTCCACCGTCGGAAAGGCCCAGTAGTTGAGTGAACCGGGGTAATGCTTCCTCGAGAAGACTCGGTTGTTCTGGATGGTGCCATTGGTGCCGAACAGGCGGACGTTGAAGATGTAAGGGGTCTCCCCTTCGATCACTGACGAGAGCTTGCCGACGGCGCCCTCCTCGAAACGGAGCGAGGCAACAGTCGTGGGGTCGTACGTGTAGTTCATGTCCTTCTTGGGCCCGGACGAGAAGGCCGAGACCTCGCTGACCTCGCCCGCGAAGTATCTGATCGCGTCCGCGGCATGGCAGCCGGCGCTCACGAATGAGCTGCCGCCCTTTTCTTTCGTGACCGCCCACGGGTAGCTGGGGTACTCGGTCTTCATCGGATGCCAGTAGTCGGCTTCCGCGTAGATGATCTTTCCGATCACGTCATCCGCCTGGAGCTGCTTGACCGTTTCGAACTGCGGGTTCCAGCGGAGCACGAACGACGTGACACTCTTCACCTTGGCGTCGCGCACGGCGCGGTAGATGCGCTTCACGCCTTCGTAGTCGAGCGCGATGGGCTTCTCGATGACGATGTGGCGGCCCGACTTGGCGGCTCGCTCGAGCTGCTGCGGCCTGACGTCAGGCGGTGTGCAGGACGCGACGATTTTGATGGAGTCGTCGTTGAAGAGCTCGTCCTCGGATGAATACTCACGAGCCTCCACACCGTGCTGCTTGAGCAGCCGGCCGGCTTTGCCCGGTGTGTGGCTGTAGATGCCACGGATCTCCGTCAGAGGATGGTCGCGGAAAGCCTTGACGTACTCGCCCGCGACCCAGCCCGCACCGAGAATCCCCACGCCGTATTTCTTGGTCATCTGGTGATGTGCGCGCCCTCCCGAATTGGATGAGTCCATCCCGCCATGGAAATGGATTTCCGCGAGGCGGTTAATATGCGCTGCCTAGTGCAGCCTGTCAAGCGACGAGTGGCATCGCAGAGAGGGTCCGCTAGGCTGTGGTGGCGATGCCGGTAGACACCGGCGACCTGCCGGCAAGACCATGTCTGGTCAGGATTGCTCACGGCGGCAACCAACAGGTGGCGCTGTGGTCGGGTGGCCGCCTGACCAGTGTTGATGCCGGTCTGGATGAGCTCCTGCGACTGACAGCTGGGCAGATGCGCGCCGCTCTAGCCACGAGCGCGGTGGGCCTGGATCCAGGTGCCTGCGAGCTGCTCGCGCCCGCGGAGTCCCAGGAGGTCTGGGCATGCGGCGTCACCTACTGGCGCAGCCGTGACGCGCGCATGGAGGAGTCGAGCAGCCAGGACGTCTATGCGAAGGTCTACGAAGCAGAGCGGCCGGAGCTGTTTTTCAAATCTGCAGGGTGGCGCGTGGTGGGCCATGGCGGAGACGCGGGCGTCAGGGTTGACTCCACCTGGAGCGTGCCGGAGCCCGAGCTGGCAGTGCTCTCCAACAGCCGCGGCGAGGTCGTTGCTTACGCATGCGGCAACGACATGAGCTCGCGCAGCATCGAGGGTGAGAATCCGCTCTATCTGCCGCAGGCCAAGGTCTACGACCGGAGCTGCTCGATCGGCCCGGCAGCCGTGCTCGCGTGGGAGGTCGACCCGTCCGAATCGGCGATCACGATGCGGATCTCGCGTGGCGGCAGCCGAGTCTTTGATGGCGCAGCGAGCCTGTCGGACATGGTGCGTGACCCGGCCGAGCTCACTGCTGTGCTTCACGCGTCCTATCCGCTGCCGGCAGGAGCCTGGCTGCTCACCGGCACGTCGCTGGTCCCGCCGCCTCCCTACACCGCCGAGCCTGGAGACAGCGTCACCATCGAGATCGAGGGTGTGGGACGGCTCGTCAACCACATAGTGTCGGTGCCGCATTCGGGCGCTCGCGCTCAACCGCGGCTTCGGCGTGATTCGCATGTGATGAGGGGTGGCTAGATGAAGTCGATCTCCAGGGCGGACCCGAAATATGCGCTCGACTCGGGACACCAAGCGGTGGCGAGCGTCGGCCTGGGTGAGTCATTCGTGGTCGAGACGCATGACTGCCGGACCGGGACGATCACGCGCGCTGACCAGGCGCGCGACCTGCTCGACACGCGCTGCGTGAATCCGGCGACAGGGCCGATCTCGGTTGCCGGCGTCAAGGCAGGGGACACGATCTGCGTCGAGATCGAGCAGCTGCACGTCGACAGCCGGCTCGGCCTGATGGTGACCCGGCCGGGCGTGACCGGGCTCGACATCACTCAGGAGCCCGAGCTGCGCATTGTGACCTGCGATGACGGCTACGCGAACGTGGGCACGTTTCGCGTTCCGGTGACTCCGATGATCGGGTTGCTCGGGGTCGCACCCGCCGGCGAACCCGTTTCCACGTTCCGCGGCGCCAAGCACGGAGGCAACATGGACACCCTGCTCATCGGGGCCGGGTCCAAAGTCTTCCTCCCCACCTTCTCGGATGGCGCGATGGTCTACTTCGGCGACGTCCATGCAGCCATGGGCGATGGCGAGGTCTTCCTGAGCGGGGTCGAGATCGCCGGCCGGGTGCAGGCTCGAGTCACGGTGGTCGCCGGCTGGTCGCTGCCGACCCCGATCGTCGAGACGGACGAGCTGGTCGCAGTGATCGCCGACGGCGCAACCTTTGACGAAGCGGCCAAGTCGGCGATGGCCAAGGTGGTCGAGGTGCTCACCGCGGGCGGCATGGATCCTGTCGACGCCGGATTCTTGATGAGCGCCGCCGGTCACCTGCGCGTATGCCAGTACATCCCGAATGCGTCGCTCGTCCACTGCCGGTTCGAGCTGCCGAAGAGCATCCTGGCGTTGAACCAGATCTCGATTCCGAATCTGCAATCAGCGCGCTGACATACTGGCGCCGTGGAGCAGCGCATCAGCCTCGTGACTCTTGGCGTGACGAACCTCGCCAGGGCTCGAGCCTTCTATGAGGCGATGGGCTGGAGGGGAGCCCAGCAACCAGACAGCGAGGTGGCCTTCTTCCAGGCTGGGGGCATGGTGTTTGGCCTGTGGGCGGCGCTGGGTGGCCATGGTGCTCCCGGCGTCGAGCTGGCGTACAACGTGCGGTCGCCCGCAGAGGTCGATGCGGTGCTGGCAGAGGCGAGGTCGGCCGGCGGCTCGATAGTTCGTCCGGCGGCCCACGCGGACTGGGGTGGCTACACAGGTGCGTTCGCCGATCCGGAGGGCTACGTGTGGGAGGTCGCCCACAACCCCGACTGGAAGCTGACGGAAGACGGATCAGTACGGCTGCCGTAGCTCAGCCGGCGGTCGGTGATTCCGATTCCAGGCCGCCGAGCATCTTTCTGAGCAGCGATACGAGGATCCGCTGGTCGGCTCGTGTGAGCGGCGCCAGCACCCCGATCTCTCCATCGAGGTCCGCGGCCACCGCCTGCTCGAACACCTTGCGGCCGGCTTCGGTGATGCTCACCAGCACGCCGCGGCGATCCTCGGGATGGCGAGAGCGTTTGACATAGCCCGCGCGCTCGAGGCGGTCCAGGCGGCTGGTGATCCCGGCCGACGACAGCATCAATCCCTTGAAGAGCTGTGTCGGTGACAGCTGAGCCGAACCAGCGTGAAGAAGCGCACCGAGGACTCCAACCTCCCCGCGGTTGAGCCCGAAGCGTCCAAAGGCTTCGTCCTGGAGGCGGGCGATATGGAGGCCGATCCGGGCGATCCGTGCGGTCACCTGATACGGCTCTACCTCTTTCCGGGGCCGAGTCGCCGCCAGACGTTCGAGCAGGGCGTCGGTCCAGTCCTTTTCGGCCACGATTGAATTATAGGAAATAACTCCCTCGCGAGCGAGATTCTTTCCATCGAGTATCTCGTCACCGAATCATTCTTGGGAGGACAGGACCATGCGTTCGCGCCAAGTTCTTGTAGGCGGTCTCCTTGCCGTCGCATCGATCGCGGCGGCCTGCGGCACGGGGAGCGGCGGCTACGCTTCGGTGCCGAGCTCATCACCGGCGTCTCAGCCCAGCAGCTCCCCGTACGTGACTTCGCCCAGCCCTTCGATCAGCCCGCAGGCTACCGGTACGACGATCTCGGCCGGAAGCAGCAGGCTCGGATCGATCCTTGTCGACTCGAGGGGCAGAACCGTCTATGTGTTCGTCGCCGACTCAGGCACGAGCTCGAGCTGCAACAGCTCCAGCTGTGTGCAGAACTGGCCTCCGGTCCTGACCAAGGGTGTCCCACAGGCGGGCAGCGGCGTCGACGCCTCCCTGCTGGGTACCACCAAGCGGCGCGACGGCACCACCGAGGTCACCTACGCCGGTCACCCGCTGTATTACTTCATCGCCGACCACAAGCCCGGTGACATCACCGGCCAGGACATCGACGCTTTCGGCGGGCCCTGGTACGTCATCTCGCCCTCTGGAAAGCAAATCGTCTAGACGACACATCGCCGTGGTCACCGCGCGGAAGCACCCCTCTTCCGCCGGTGACCCGCCTGGTCATCAGGGATGACCAATCGGGCACGAATGGCGCGAACCTCTGCTACGGATTCGACTAAATGTGCCCATATGACAGCCTCTGAAGCCGCTCGGGGTCAACCCCCCTGGTCAAGAGCCACAGTCCCACTACGGGCTCTGCGACCCCGATCGGCAGGGCGCCGATGCCGCGCAGCACATCCGAGGATTGCGGAACGAGAAGGCTCGCGACAAAGGCGAACATGCAGAGGAGCGAACCAAGCAGTCCCCAGGTCGCAAGGGGCCGCGGGATGTAGGCCGACCTGAGAAACAGATAGAAGAAGATCGTCGAGCCCACAGAAAAGGAAATCACGCTGATGTCGGTGGCGGCGGCGGAAGTATGAGAGACGAGATCCGCGAGGGCCCCGAGCTGGTGGCGATCAAATCCAGTCGGGCTGTTCGCGTCGAGATAGATCTGCAGAGTCGCGAAGCCAAGTGCCACCACCACTGCCCCGATCGCGCTCTCGGCCAGCCTGAACAGCAAGGCGGTCATGGCCAGATTCACGTTGACCGGCTTGAGGGTTACGTAGAGGGCGATCGCCAGCAGTATCGTCGACAGGTTCCCGACCACACCACAGACCAGCGCGATCCGGTAGAGCGTTTCCGCAGCCGCGATGCTGTGGGCCGCCTCAAGGAAGGTGCCGTTTCCAGTGAGCCTGGAGACAATCGCCACCCCCGTGAAATCGAAAACAGTGAAAAAGTACATCATCCCCGCAAATCGTGCGTAGGCCTTTTGCGAACGGTCCACGACGGCGGCCGTCACTTGATGGTCGGCGGATCGGGCTTCAGGACTTGCCGGCGAAGTCGACGTTCTTGGTCTCGACGGTACCGGCCTTCCGCCCGGGCGCCGTCTGGTATTTCCAGTACAGGTTCGTGTGCGCGATGACCTGGTCCGGCGGCGGCGCTCCCCACTCCGTCTGATCGCCCGTCGTGTGGGCGTCGCTGACCAGCGTGGCGTCGTATCCCCTGACAAATGCGCCGTGGATCGTCGAGCGGATGCACGCGTCGGTCTCAGCTCCTACGACGATGAGCCGTCCGACTCCGAGGCCCGACAGCACCGTCTCGAGGGGGGTGTCCTCGAATGAGTCGCCGTAGTTCTTGTCAATCAGCGGCTCTCCGTCACCCGGCGTGAGCTCAGGGGCGATCCGCCAGTCGTCGCTGCCCTTCGCCAGCTGGTCGTCGGAGTGCTGGACCCAGATAACGGGGATCTGTTCACGCCTCGCCTTGTCGACGAGGCTGCCGACGTTCGCGACGACCGCGTCGCGCTCGTGAGCCTTTTCGACGACGCCTTTCTGCACGTCAACGACGAGGAGCGCCGTGTTCGGCCGGTTCTTGAGTGTGGTCATGGTCCCCCCAGTATCGAGTTGGCTCCGGAGCAGCAGATCGATTATGCCGTCCGGAATTCACGATTTGCATGTGCGGATTGCCGGGTCGTTAAGTAATCGATTTCGTCGATTAATCAGCCTAGAGTTCGCCCATGTCACCGGCCGGGGCCGACGCCCCCTCCCTGGGTGGCGGTCACGCCGAGAGGCTGGCCGCGATCGCAGAAGCGACGGGCGCCTTCAGCGACGCCGTCCCTGACATCGAAGCCCTCCTGAGCATCGTCGCCCAGCACATCTCCAATGCGACGGGTGACTTCTGTGCGGTGGTCCTCCTGTCGCCAGATCGCAAACGGATCGAACCTGTGGCCGCCTATCACCCCGATCCTGCAGTCATGGAGGATGCTCGCCACTTCATCGGCACTCAGATCGATCTTGACGCCTCAGGTCCCTGGAAGACCGTTGTCAACGAGCGCCGCCCGGTCGTGATCGCGATCGATCCTGATCACCTCCCTCCCAACCTGGCCCCTCACCAACGCCGCCATATCGAAAGGTGGCGCATGCGCGAGTCGGCCCTGATTCCGATGGTCGCCCAGGATGCAGTGGTGGGCGGTCTCAACCTCAACCGAATGGAGGGGGGCGCCCCGTTTGGCCAGGCTGACCTTGATCTCCTCTCGAGCCTGGCGGCACGGGCCGGCAGCGCCATCGCGACGGCGCAGCTGCTGCGTAACCAGAGGCTTCTCGCGGGTGAGCTGGAGGCGATGGTCTCGGAGCGGACCAAACAATTGAGCGAAGCGCAGTTGGAGGCTGAGCGAGCCAACCGAGCCAAGAGCCGATTCCTGGCCAACATGAGCCACGAGCTGAGGACTCCGCTCAACGCGATCATCGGCTTTTCAGAGCTGCTCAGCGACGATGTGCAGGGGCTCTACGATGCCGCCACCCGCCGCCGCTTCCTGGATCAAATTCACAACAGCGGCAATCACTTGCTCCAGCTGATCAACGACATCCTCGACCTTTCGAAAGTCGAGTCGGGGCAGATGGAGCTTCGCCTGCAGTCCACTCTGGTTGCCGACTGCATTCGTGAGGTTCGGGCAACCATCGATCCACTGGCCCAGAAAAAGCGGATCGTGAT
The DNA here is from genome assembly GCA_005881025.1 of Chloroflexota bacterium. GTDB lineage: Bacteria > Chloroflexota > Dormibacteria > Dormibacterales > Dormibacteraceae > CF-54. The sequence continues at coordinate 43,707 of VBFO01000004.1, forward strand.
CGAAACCCAGTCGGAAGGTGGACTGGAGCTTGTCGTCGATGCAGGCAAGTTGAGGCAGATGATCCTCAACCTCATCTCGAACGCAATCAAGTTCACTCCTGAGGGAGGCAGCGTGACGGTCCGCGCGAGCCGGCTCGGGGACTGGGTCGAGATCGCGGTCACCGACACGGGCGTGGGTATCGCCCACGCGGATCTGGCTCTTCTCTTCGGCGAGTTTCACCAGCTCCCGGTCGGACCAGGGGGCAAACAAGAAGGCACAGGGCTAGGCCTGGCGCTGACCAAACGCTTTGCGACCCTGCACGGTGGCGACGTCACAGTCGAAAGCGAGGTCGGGAAGGGAAGCACCTTCACCCTTCGCTTGCCCGTCCAGTCCAAACCGGCCCCGCGATCTGCACCGCACACACCCGACGTAAGTCGGCCTGTAGATCGAAGCCGGGCACTCGTGCTGGTCGTCGAGGACAATCCGCAGGCGGCCGACATCCTGAGCCGGCATCTCGAGGGCGGCGGGTTCCGAATGGAGATCGCGCACACGGGGACTGACGCCTTGAGGATGGCCCGAGAGCTCAAACCAGTCGCGGTGACCCTCGACATACTCCTCCCCGAGATCGATGGTTGGGAGGTGTTGAGCCGGCTCAAGGAAGACGAGGCGACACGCAACATCCCGGTGGTCGTCGTTTCGGTGGTCGACAACCCCGCGCTGGGCCGAGCCCTGGGCGCAATCGATTATTTCGTCAAGCCTGTCGACGGT
>VBFO01000005.1 GCA_005881025.1 Chloroflexota bacterium
GGTCCTGGCCGCCCTCGGCTGGCAGCTTTGGGTCCGGCTGCGCCATGGCGGCCGGCTTCCGGAGGCAAGATGAGCACGGCGACCGCGACGGCCGGTCGGACCCCTGCCCCGTCCAGGCGTTACGCAAGGATCGTATTCAGAAATTGGTCGGGGGGAGGGGACACTATTTGAACTCTCAAGCTGAACTCGGAAGGGGCGTCCTCAACCTCCTCCGGGGCTCCATCCTCGACAGCGTGTTGACCTCGGACGCGAGGTCGGCAACGCTCAAACTCGTACCGTCGTCCGCCTCATAAGACTGGCTCTCGCAAGAGTGGATGACTAACCATCATCACGGCTGACATCTACCAACCGGATCATTGGCATGACTACTTCATCGCCGTGGGCGGTGCATCTGCGGCTCTGACCGGCTTGGTCTTCGTGGCGATGTCGCTCAACCTCAACGTCATCACGCAGGACGCAACCCACCGCCACCGAGCGGTTGGCACACTCGCCGGGTTCACCGCGATCTTCGTGATTTGCTTCCTAGGCTTGATGGGCGGTCAGGATCATCGGGCCGTAGGGCTCGAATGGCTCATCGTCTCAGCTGTGGCGGGGGTGGTCTACGTATATGGGTACATCCAGGCGATTCGCTTCGGTGAAAGCTCCGTCGGGCTTCGAGCCCGCCGGCTTTTCGTCGGCACAACGCTTCACGTGTTCCAGATCGTGGGTGCTGCCCTGCTGCTCAGCGGATACATAGCTGGCCTCTATTTGGCGGCCATCTCGATGGTCGCGATACTCGCATTTATGATCTCAGGCGCCTGGCTGCTCATCATGGGTGCGTCCGAGCATCGCGATAGAGACCGAAAGGACGAAGGCCGAACGGGATCTGAAGGCTAAGCACCTCACCGGACGAGTTCAAATAAGGAACGTTAGGTCGGAGAAAGTCGGGGGCCCGGGATTTGAACCCGGGGCCTCACGGTCCCGAAATCTAGGCCGTCTCGTCCACCGAGATGGGTTTCGAAGGATTTGAGCTCATTTCGACGATTCGGCCGACAGTTTCAAGCCACTTTCGGCCATCAGAGCACCCTGGATTACTACATGAACTACTACACGGAGCGGCTGGACGTAGACGGGTGGCGCTGTTTCCTTGGCGATTCGGTGGAGTTGAGCGCGCGCGTACGTCCGCTCGGAGGAGGCGTGCCTCGCCGCGGCCAACACTCGCCTGAGGACATCATCCGGTATCGGCTTCTGCTCGAATTTTTCGAATCATTCGCCGCCGGCGTAACTACCGCGAAACTCCAGTAGATCCCCTCAAAGATCCCGAATATAGCAATGGGTCGACGTCTGCCTCCGCTCTGCATTCGAGACAGTGTTAGGTCGCTGGGTCAGACTCCGAGCTCAGCGCATATGTCCGTCACGTTGTGGGGAATCACGACTGGAGTCACGCTCCCATCCGGGTGAGCGATGAAGTCGAGCAAACCGGAGGTCGCCCAGACCTGAGGCATTCCCACCGCTGCTGCCTGTTCCGGCGTCCAAGAACCCGTGTTCAGTCCCATTCCGTGGACTTCGTAGTCCCCATTTGCGAGGAAGACGATGCTTCTGGCCGGCCCGGATGTGTTCAGGGTGACCGAACCGCCGGCGTCGGTGGCGAAGTTGACCACAAGGTAGCCGTTGAACTGTTGAATCACGGTCCCGTTGGGCTGAGGGAGGTTACGCACGTACTCTTGGTTCACCGGCCAAGAGACATGTACTGTCGTTGATCCACATGCGGCAACGGCGTTGGTGGGAAGCTCGACGAGCTGCCAACCGTCCCCCCGTGCCGACGCGTTCGTGGCCGTCAGAACGAGTAATCCGACTGCAACCGCGATTCCTGATCCGAGGAGTTTCGTGTTAAGCATCGAGCCCTCCTGCGATTCACCAGCGGCAACCGGCTGGTGAGAGCCTAACAGGGCCTAGCTGAAAGCGGCGTCTGTTTGAATCTGCGACGAAAGGATCCCGGCCGAGGGGAGCCCATAGGCACTAGGGAGAGGAAGAAATGGTCGGGGGCCCGGGATTTGAACCCGGGGCCTCACGGTCCCGAACCGTGCGCGCTGCCAAACTGCGCCAGCCCCCGACTTCGCTAGGAACTCGGTGATTCTACCGGTAGCCCTCGGGACCGTCGGGCCTCGGCCTCCGCCCGGCGCTGGCGCCAGTAGATCCCCGCGACCAGCGCCACCACGATTGCACCCCAGATCAAATAAACCCAGCTGTGCGCTTGCAGCAGCACCGCCAGCCTCGGACCGAACTTCACCCCCAGCGTCAGCATCACGCCGGCCCAGATCGCAGTCGACACCGCCACGCTGGGAGCGAAGACCCTGTACGGCACCCCGAACACTCCGGCCGCGACCGTGATCGGCACTCGGAAGCCCGGGATGTGCCTGCCGAAGATGATCGCCAGCACCCCATACCGCTTGAACCAGCCCTCCGCCCGCGCCAGCCGCTCGGGGTTCAGGTGCACGTACTCCGCGTACCGGCTCCGGACCAGACGCGTACCGAACCTCTTCGAGAGGTAATAGAGATTCGTCGAACCGAGCACGACGGCGAGGACCAGACCGAACCAGGCCGCGACCCACGCCACCGGGTTCTGGGGAATGTGGGTGCCGACGTACATGACGAACACGTCGCCGGGCGCAGGGAGCGGGACGCCCGACTCCTCGATGTAAAGCGCCGCGTACCCCGGCAGGTAGTTGTGCTCGGCGTAAAAAGTCCGCAGGTTGCGCATCGAGTACTGGAACAGCTCCGGCAGATCGCCCTCGAGGACCGCGATCACGATCACGGCCGCCAGCAGCAGCATGCCGATGGCCGCGTAGTACAGGGGCCGGCCGGTCCGGAACGCAGTCCAGAACCGCGTCACGGGACGAGGCTCCCCGGCAGATTCATTCACGGTTGGCAGAGTACGCGTGAACGGCCACCGCGGTCGCCCTTTTACCTCTGCAGGCCGGCCTCGACCTTCGTGTCGGTCATGACCAGGGTCGCCGTCCCATCTGCGATGCGGTCGCCGGCGTCGAGGCTCTTCACCTCGGCGGTGCAGTAGACAAGCGTCCGGCGCACCCTCTCCACCTGACCAACGATTCGCACCCTCTCGCCCAGCTTCAGGGGCCGCCGGTATGAGACCTGCAGCCTTCCCGTCACGCCCGGGTGACCGGCATGCCACGCGGCCCACCCCACCGCCTCGTCCAGCATCAGCGCCACCATGCCGCCGTGCGCCATCCCCGACCAGCTCTGGAACTTATCCTCGACCTGGTACTCGGCCCAGGAGCCATCAGGCCCCGGGGTGAACTTCAGCCTCAGGCCTTCGGAGTTGAGCGGGCCGCAGCCGAAGCAGTGGCCGTCCCAGTTGACCTCCACGCAGCGAGCTTAAGCCTTGCAGTTCCAGCGCCCGGTGAGGTGCAGCGAGCCACCCTTCCCGGTGTCGGCGTTGGTGAGCTTCGCGTCAAGCGTCCCCGATTGCTGCGATCGGTCGAGCACGAACGTGACCGAGTCGCTGCCCAGGTTCTCCCACACCTTCTTCGGGTCGTCGGGGTTGAAGACCTGGATCGCGACAGCCCCGTCCTTATATGTACCGGGACCTGCGTAGTTGCCGACGTTGAAGATCACGCCCCAAACGTTCCCGCTCGAGTCGACCCTGCCGAAGAACCGATCCGCCCACAGCTGCCCCGTCCGGGGCTTGGCCCCGGTACACACGCTGGTTCGCGTGCCGGCGTCGGCCACGATCCCGGTCATGTGGCCACTGAGATCGCCCGAGAAATTGATGTCCTGGCTCCAGGTCGCCTGGGTCACGGGCAGCGTGGGGCTGACCGCCGCTGTCGGGCTGCTCTGGCCGCAGGCTGCTAGGACGAATAGGGCGACGATGCCCGCTCCACGGAGCATGTGGAGAGATGGTAACTCGCCGAGGCCGGCCTCCGCCTATGGCTGGATGGGCCGGCCGACGACCTCGATGTCGTATCTCGCGGACAGTTTTCGCCGCACGTTCATCGCGTCCTCTTCCGATTCCGCGCCGGCGAGACCGTCGGAGAGGTCGCGGAAGTAGGGTGCGAAGTCGGAGGGCGCAAGGATGATCAGGCACCGCGCCGGCACGTCGCCTGCATTCCAGAACGTGTGCGCCACACCTGGGCGCACAAGAACATGAGCGCCCGACCGCCCGTCAATTTCGGAGCCATCGACGAGAAATCGGTAGACGCCGCTCAGGACGTAAAAGCCTTCTTCGGTCCGATGGTGAATATGTACCGGCGGGCTTGCCGCCATTGGCGGCGACTCCCATTCCAGCAGGGCATAGCCGCTTGCGGGGTCCTCGTGGACGTAGGTGACCTTGATCGGTCCGACGCTCACGGCCTCGGCGAGCATGTGCTCAGATACTAACCACGATGCAGGCCGGCACGAGTCGAATGCTCAAGGCGTTGCGGAATCTCGAGGCAGCGTTCCTGGTCGGCGTCGAGGGCACGACCGAGATCTGGCTCGTCCGCCACGCTGATGCCTATCAGCACGGCGAGGATGAGCCTGATCCAGGGCTTAGCCCGGCCGGTCGTGAGCAGGCTGCACGGTTGGCTGAGCGTGTGAAGCGTGGGCCGGTGACTGCGGTTCATGCGAGTCCTGCGCGGCGCGCGGTTGAAACCGCGCAGCACTTAGATAAAGACGCGCGGGTCGATCCCCGACTCACCGAGATGACCTTCGAGATAGTTGACGGGACTTTCAACTTCACCGAGTCGCCTGCCGAGGTGATCGCGCGCATGAGCGCGGCCATCGACGAGATCGCCGCCGAGCATCCGGGCGGGCGAGTGATCGTGGTGAGCCATGCCGGTTCGATCACGAACTACCTCGGGCACGTGATGCGCCTCGAGCCCGGCCAGCTGCGCCTCCTCCCCCACTTCACAAGCGTTTCTGTGGTGCGGGCGCTGGATGATCGGCGGATGGTCGGAGCCCTCAACGACACAGCACACCTCGAGTGAGCATTCAGTCCGATCTATCTCGGCAGCTCGGCCGGCGCGTCGATTCGGTCGAGCCGATTCCCACCGGGCACTCCGGCTTTACATACTTTGTCGACGTCGAGGGCGAGCGGTTTGTGCTGCGCCTGCCGCCGCCCGGCGCCCGCATCGCGGGGCCGGCCGATGTCGTCAGGCAGGGCCGGATCATGGCCGCCCTCCATGCCGCAGGCCTTCCCACCCCGGCCATCCCTGCCTTAAGCGAGGAGCCGTTGATCGACGGCAGGCCCTTCGTGCTGATGGAGGCGGTGGACGGCATCCGCATCGAAGAGACCAGCGAGCGCGAGGAGGCCGGTGACATCGCCGGGTCCGCTGTAGAGGTGCTGAAGCGGCTTCACGCCCTTCCGGTTGAGCTGACGGGCATAGGCACCGAGGAGCCGGTCGGGCTGCAGGCGGAGATGATGCGCTGGGCCTTCCTGATGCAGCGCGCGCCCGAGGAGCTCACCACCCGAGCCGGTGAGCTGGGCGGGCTGCTCGCCATGGACACCCCGCACGAGCTCGAGCCCACCCTTGTCCACGGCGACTATCACTACGGCAACATGCTGTTCCGAGGCCCCGAGGTGGTGGCCGTGCTGGATTGGGAGATCGCGCAGATCGGCCAGGCGCGGCTGGATCTGGGCTGCCTGGCGATCATGTCGCACCGAAAGCGGTTCGAGGACGCTCCGAGCCCTGGCGGGTCGGTCGCCATGGAAGACGCGGACCTGTTCGCGATGTACGGGGTCGATGCGGCCGAGATGAACTGGTACGTGGCCATGAGCCTGTACAAATACGCGGCGATCCTGGGTTACAACCTCATGCTCCACCGCCGCGGCAAACGGCCCGACCCGATGTACGAGGGCCTGACGACTACGATCTCAGGCATGATCGACGAGGGGATCGACCTCCTGTCATGACCTGGGATTTCTCCACCGAGCCAGAGTTCGAGGCCAAGCTCGAGTGGATGCGCGACTTCGTCCGCGACGAGGTCTACCCGCTGGAGGTCCTCGACGCCGACGAGGCGGGGTTCATGCGCATCGTCCGCTCGCTACAGGCCGAGGTGAAGCGGCAGCAGCTGTGGGCCACGCACCTGCCGCCCGAGCTGGGCGGCCAGGGCTACGGCCAGGTGAAGCTGGGGTTGATGCACGAGATCGAAGGCGCGAGCGTGTGGGCCCCGATCGTGTTCGGCAACCAGGCGCCGGATTCAGGGAACTCAGAGATCCTGGCCCACTTCGGGACGCCGGCCCAGAAGGAGCGGTGGCTGCATCCGCTGCTGGAGGGCCGCCTGCGTTCGGCCTTTTCGATGACGGAGCCCGACAACGCGGGCTCCGATCCCACTTTGCTTTCCACCGCGGCTGTGCTGAAAGGCAACGAGTGGGTGATCAATGGCCACAAGTGGTTCACGTCCAACGGCATGATCGCGGACTTCCTGATCGCCATGGTGGTGACGGATCCCGACGCCGGGCCCTACGAGCGGGCGTCGATGATCATCGTGCCGGCCGATGCGGCTGGCCTGAGGAAGGTGCGCAACATCCCGACCATGGCCGGCGAGCACGAGCGCTTCGGCTATGGCCACGCCGAGATTCTCTACGAGGACGTGCGGGTGCCCGCCGACAACCTGCTGGGCAAGCGAGGTGCCGGCTTTCTCATCGCGCAGGCTCGGTTGGGCCCGGGGCGCATCCATCACTGCATGCGCTGGCTGGGCCAGGCGCGGCGCGCCTTCGACATGCTGTGCGAGCGCGCACTCCAGCGTGAGGCGTTCGGGAAGAAGCTGGCGTCGCACGAGACGGTGCAGAACTGGATTGCCGATTCCGCGGCGGAGATGCAGGCCGCGCGCCTGATGACGCTGCACGCGGCGTGGATCATCGACACGCAGGGGGCGGCGGCTGCGCGGCGGGAGATCTCTTTGATCAAGTTCTTCGGCGCCAAAGTTCTGCACGACGTGATCGACAGGGCCATCCAGGTCCACGGGTCGCTGGGCTACTCGGCCGATCTGCCGCTGGAAGAGATGTACCGGCACGCGCGCGCGGCGCGGATGTACGACGGGCCTGACGAGGTCCACCGGGTCTCGGTGGCGCGGCAGATCCTGGCCGGCTATCAGGCGCCGGAGGGCATGTGGCCGCGAGAGCACGTGCCGACCCGACGAGAGGCGGCGCAACTCAAATTCGCGGCGCTGCTGGAGGCGGCTACGACGGACGTCTGAACCTCACCGGGACTTTCTGCAGGGCTGGCGGATAGTACCCGGTGAGTGAGCATCGCCACGACACCCATCGACGATGTGAACGCAGCCACCCAGCGAGCGTTCATGGAGCTGCTGGAACCGGAGCTACCCGGGGCCTACCGGCTGGCGTACGGGATGCTCAGAGATCAGGCCGAGGCCGAAGACGCCGTCCAGGATGCCGTGCTCCAGGCCTGGAAGAGCTTCGGCCGATTCCGCCGCGGGGCGCCTCTCCGGCCCTGGCTTTTCACCATCGTGGCCAACGAGTGCCGGGGACGGCGTCGCGGGGGCTGGTGGTCAGTCGTGCGAGGCTGGCCCCCAGAACAGGAAGAGGTCGCCGCCCAAGCGACCGGTCTCGAAGCCGACAGCTCTGACCTGCGCCGAGCCCTTCAGCGCCTCTCCCACAACCACCGCCTGGTCCTGGTCCTTCGCTTCTATCTCGATATGTCATTCGAAGAGGTCGCCAAGACGCTCGGCATCTCGTCAAAGGCGGCGATGTCCCGCACGTACCGAGCCCTCGAACGGTTGCGGCTGACCCCGGAGGTCCTGTCCGATGAATGAATCGATGATCCGCCGGCGGCTCCGCGACGCGATCGGCGAATCTGCCTACCCGCCTCACCTCACCGGCCGCCTCGCCGAGAGCTTGAGCCGGCCGGCGGAGAGGCCGCGCATCGACACGCGGATGCTGGCACTGGTCGCGGCAATGCTTGCGATTGCATTGGTGGTGACGATCCTGTTCGGCGGCCAGGTGCTGCGCCCGCGGTCAAGCGTTCCGGTGATGCCGCCGGTGACGCCGCCGGTGGTACAGCCATCGAGCCCGGGCGGCTGTCCCAGTTTCACCACGGGCATCGGCGGTTTGAACTTCATCCACATGACGAGCTCCACCGTGGGCTGGGCCCAGGGCGGTCTGCGGACGAACGATGGCGGGGCTCACTGGACGAGAGTTGCCCCGGCGGTGATGTTCGACGGGATGCCCGCACCAGCGATCGCCGATCACCTCTATCCACCCGGCTTCAGCGAGTTCTATCTCGACGACAACCATGGCTGGCTGCTCCGCCGATACTCGAAATCGGCCGTTTGCATGGACCACGCGACAGTTTTTGCGACCACCGACGGAGGCAGGAGCTGGCGCAAGTCGCAGGACATCGCGCTTGGTGCTCAGCCCAGCTGGGACGGTCACCTGATGCTGCAGTTCATCGATCCGTTCCACGGATGGCTGTCGGTGAGCTTCGCGCAGACAATCGACGTCGGTTCCCCGGTTGCGCGCGACCTCTACGCAACCTCAGACGGCGGGCTGCACTGGCATCGAGTCTTTCGACATACCGCCTCCTCGCCGGGGGTGCCTGCAGTCGCGAGGTGCGATTTCGCCGGAGGAGATGTGTTGTTCTTCGTGACGGCGACCAAGGCATGGATGGGATCTCAGTGCGGTCTGCCAGCTCTCAGCTTTTACGAGAGCGTCGACGGCGGAGCGAGCTGGAAACTGAAGCAGCTCCCCACGAGCTCGGACACGATTTGTCCGTGCACAGCCCTGCCAGTGGCCATTCTGGATGCCGATCACGCCCTGGTCGAGGTGGACAACCCGACCCCGACGCCCAGCTCGTATCTTCTGTCGACCGCCGATGGCGGGAACAGCTGGGAGGTCTTGCCAGCGCGGCCAGCAGGCGGTGGCCGGCAAGGATTCGACTACATGAACAGCAGCACCTGGTGGCTGCTCGCGGCTCAGCCTGGCTGGAAGAACAACCAGCCGGCACGGGACTGGCTCTATCGAACCATCGACGGTGGCCACAGCTGGACGCTGGTTCAGACGGACCTGCCCCTCGGAACCGGGGGCGTCTACCTCAAGTTCTTTGACGCCGACCACGGCATGGCCGTCCAGGCGCAGAACGCCACCACCGGTGGACCTCCCAGCCAGAACCTGGAGATCCTCACGACCTCCGACGGCGGACACACCTGGACGGTGGCGGTGCCGAAAGTTTCGGTCTCGTACTGAAGCTCTACCGTCCCTTGGGTCTAAAGGACAAACGGCACCAGGCGCTTCGTCCGCCGCATGTAATCCAGATAAGGCTGGCCCAGGTGCGCAGCAAGCGCTCGCTCTTCGACCCATATCCGGTAGCCATAGCCCGCCGCCATCAATGCCAGGCCGGTCAGCGACAGCCAGTTGGTCGAGCACAGCAGGATTCCGATGACAGTCAGAAAGGCACCGGAGTACGAGGGGTGGCGGACCCAACGATAGGGTCCAGCCTCGACCAGCGGTTGGTCCTGTCGGGTGGTCACGTCCATCGTGTGGTAGCGGCCCAGCACCGCAATGGCGTACTGACGGATGACCACGCCGATGACCATCAGCGCGATCCCGATGTAGAACAAGGCGTTTCGGTACGCGGTGATGGTCGCGAATGGGGCCGCGAAAGCGGCGGCAAAGCCCACGAAAACACCGGACCAAAGGCCCGACAGGAGCGCTGTCCGTGAGCCCCGATCACGATTGGTAACACCTTTGGGCGCCCGGAGTCGAAAGAACGTGACCATCTCGAGCAGGTACCAGACCGTGTAGGTGGTCCAGAACAAGGCCGCCGGCACGGACTGGGATGCGTAAAGCGGAGGCATCAGCCCCGAGCCTTAGACGAGAGTCAGTTGCGGCGGTCCAGGGCTGCCACCAAGTCGCGCGCGGAGAGCAGGCCGATCGGCTGCCCCGCGCGGTCGAGGACTGGCAGGTGCCTGATGCCCAGCCGCATCATCTTCATCGCCACCACCGCGACCTCCTCGTCCTGCCCGACGGTCGCCGGCTCGGCCGACATCACGACATCAGCCCGAGCCTGGATCGGGTTCACACCGTCCGCGATCGCCGCCACCAGGTCTCGCTCGGTCACGATCCCGATCAGCTTGCCATCGGACATCACGGCGACTGAGTCGGAATCGTTCATGCGCATCTGACGAGCGATGTCGGCCAGGGTCGCGGTCGGCTGCACCGAGTGCAGGCGTCCTGGCGGCAGCTCGCTGACCTTCAACGCTCAGACCACTTCGTAGCGGATGGGCACCATCGTCATCGTGCTCCGCGGCGGACGCGTGTAGTTCCGCTTCTGTCGCGGCGGCAGCTTGATCTCCTCGTGCGGCACGTCCTTGTAGTTGATGAGCGTGAGGAAGTGGCGAATGAGGTTGAGGTGCGCTGAGCGCTTGTTGTCGGTCTCAACCACGTGCCACGGCGCCTCTTTGATGTCGCAATACCTGAACATCTGGTCCTTGGCCTCGGAGTAGTCCACCCACCGCGCTCGCGCCTGTAGGTCCATCGGACTCAGCTTCCAGCGCTTGCTGGGGTCGTTGATGCGGGCCAGGAACCGGCGCTCCTGCTCGTCATCGCTGACCGACAGCCAGTACTTGATAAGCACGATCCCGGACCGCACCAGCATCCGCTCAAACTGAGGGCACGTGCGCATGAACTCGTCGTACTCGTCGTCCGAGCAGAAGCCCATCACCCGCTCGACGCCGGCGCGGTTGTACCAGCTGCGGTCGAACATCACCATCTCCCCCGCCGACGGCAGGTGCTCGACGTACCGCTGGAAGTACCACTGGGTGCGCTCTTTCTCGGTCGGCGCGGCCAGCGCCACGACCTTGACGTAGCGCGGGTTCAGGAGCGCGGTCATCCTCTTGATGACGCCACCCTTGCCGGCGGTGTCGCGGCCCTCGAAGATGACAACCACCCGCAGGCCCCGGTGGCGGATCCACTCCTCCAGCTGCACCAGCTCCACCTGCAGCCGGCCGAGCTCCTTCTCGTAGCCCTTCTTGGTCAGCTCGTGGACCCTAGGCGCATGCCCGTTGGCATGCTTGCGCTTGGCCTTCTTGGTGGCGGCAGGCATCAGCGGAATTGTCGAGCGTTCACATCGTCTCCACAAGCCCTCGCGATACTGGGCTCATGGGCAAATTCGATGGAAAGGTGGCAATCATCACGGGGGCCAGCAAGGGCATCGGGGCGGCGGCGGGGCGGGCCTTCGCCTCAGCAGGTGCTCTCGTCGTCCTGGCGGCGCGCGGGAGCAAGGCGCTGGCGGAGCTGGCGGAGGAGATCAGGGCAGCCGGCGGCGAGGCGCTGGCGGTTGAGACTGACGTCTCTGACGATGCCTCGGTTGCGCGCCTGGTGGCGAGCGCGGTGGCCAAGTACGGGCGACTGGATTTCGCCTTCAACAACGCTGCCGACGGCCACCGGCCGACTCCGCTCGCAGACATCTCCCTTGAGGATTTCGACCGCACCATCGCGGTCTCTCTGCGCGGCGTGTTCTTGTGCATGAAGCATGAGATCCCGGCCATGCTGGCCGGCGGTGGGGGCGCGATCGTGAACATGTCCTCGACCGCGGGCGTGGGCGCGGCGGCGGGGATCGCCTCCTACGTAGCGGCCAAGCACGGCGTCCTTGGCCTGACCAAGACCGCGGCCCTCGACTACGCGGAGAAGGGAATCCGAGTCAACGCACTCACGCCTGGCCCTATCTTCACCCGGCCTGAGATGGAGGCCGCAAACGTGGGCCAGTGGGTGCCGATGAAGCGGATGGGGCGCCCCGAGGAGGTCGCAGCGGTGGCCGTGTGGCTGTGCTCGGATGAGGCGGCCTACATCACCGGCGCGGCCATCCCGATCGACGGGGGCAAGCTGGCGAGGACGGCCTAGCATTCCGCCCATGAGGGCGGCTCGATACCACCACTACGGCGGGCCGGAGGTCGTGCACTTCGAGGAAGTCGACAAGCCGGCCGTGCCTGACGATGGGGTCCTGGTGCGCGTGCGTGCGAGCTCGATCAATCCCGCGGATTGGCACACCATGAACGGCACCCCGCTCCTCGCACGCCCGACGTGGGGGATGCGCGCGCCCAAGGACCCAAGACTCGGCATCGACTTCGCGGGCACAGTCGAGGGGGTCGGGCCGTCAGTCAAGCAGCTTCGCGTCGGAGACGAGGTTTTCGGTGGAGGGAGCGGGGCATACGCCGAATATGTAGCCGTCCCGGAATCGAAGTCGGTCGTGCTCAAGCCGGCCAATGTCTCCTTCGAGGAGGCGGCCGCAGTGCCGGTGGCCGCGGTGACCGCTCTGCAGGGACTGCGTGATCACGGCCACGTCACCGCCGGACAGAAGGTGTTGATCAACGGCGCGTCGGGTGGCGTTGGGACTTACGCGGTTCAGATCGCCAAGTCCTTTGGGGCACAGGTCACCGGCGTATGCAGCACGCAGAACGTCGAGATGGTGCGGTCCATCGGCGCCGACAGGGTGGTCGACTACAAGAAGGACGACTTCACGACCGGATCGGAGCGGTACGACCTTCTGCTGGACATCGCCGGGAGCCGGTCGTGGTCAGACATGCGCCGGGTGCTGAAGCCGGACGCCACGTACGTGATCGTCGGCGGCCAGAAGGGTGGCCCCCTGCTCGGGCCGTTGACTCACACGATCGGCGTGCGGATGGCCACGATGCGGGTGAGCCAGCGGCTGGTGCTGTTCTTCATAGCCAAGTTGAACCGCGAGGACATGCTGGTCTTGAAAGAGCTGCTCGAGTCCGGGAAGGTCAAGTCGGTCATCGATCGACGCTACAAGCTGGACGAGATCTCGGATGCGCTCGGGTACGTCCTCGACGGGCACGCGCGCGGGAAGGTGGTCGTCACCGTCTGAGTCGAGACGATTTAAGGTGGCGCCCATGGACGGCGCGATCCGCGTGATGGTCGAGCGAGGCAGGAAGAAGGCCGTCGCCGTCGCATCGGCCTTCGATTGGCCCGGTTGGGACAGGAGCGGCAAGTCCGAGGAGGACGCGCTCCAGGTGCTAGACGCCTACCGTCCGCGATATGCGAAGGTCGCCGAGCTGGCCGGCCTCGCCGACGAGTTCCGCGCGGCTGGGAAGTTCGCCGTCGTGGAGCGGCTCCAGGGTGTCGGGATGACGGACTTCTACGGTCTGTCGTATAAGTCGGCGGCACCGGAACACGCGCCGATGAGCGACGCCGCCTGTGAGCGGAAGCTCGCCTTGCTGCGGGCCAGCTGGACCTACTTCGACGACGTCGCCTCACGCGTGTCCGCCGAGCTCCGGAAGGGCCCGCGTGGAGGCGGGCGCGACCGGGACAAGATCGTCTACCACGCGAACGGCGCTGAGATCCAGGAGTTCGCGCCGAAGGTCGGCGTCATCACTCCCCACGACGCCTGGCGACGCCCGGACAGCCTCCGCGCCCACCGCGACGCGTTCTGTGCGGCGATCCGCGACTACAACGCCCGCGGGGCGGCGGCGCGGACCTGGACGGTCCAGTTCGTGATTCGGCACAGCGCGTACCACATGCTCGACCACGCCTGGGAGATGGAAGACCGGGATCTGTCCGGCGTCTAGGTCGGGACCGTTTCGGCCAGATGCAGGCGACCCGCCCAATCCTCGTACGGCGCGTTGACGTGGATGATCCGCTTGAGGCCCGCCTGCTCCAGCAGGCTGGCGGCGATACCGGCCCGATAGCCGACTCCGCAGTGCACAGCCACCGGCGCGGTGGTGGGGATGTCGTGCGCGTGATGCGGCACGTCCGGGACATACATGTGGATCGCGCCGGGTACGTGGCCTGATCCCCACTCGTGGTCGTCGCGGGCGTCGACGACGGTCACCTCTTCCCCACTGATGATCCAGCGCGCCATGTCCTCGATGCCGGCCGTCTCGAACGTCGACAGCTCGCGGCCTGACGCCTCCCACGCCTCCATGCCGCCGTCGAGGGTGCCTGCGATGTTGTCGAAGCCGATGCGAAGCAGTTGCCTTTGCGCCTCCTGGTTCTGCCGATCATTGCCACCGGCGAGCACGATCTTTCGTCTTCGGTCGACCAGCCATCCCACCCAAGCGCTGAACGCCTCGCCCGGAAGCAGACCGACGCAGTAGCTGCCGGCGATGTGGCCTTTGTCGTAGTCGACGCCCCTGCGGACATCGATTACAGCTGCGCCATCTTTCATCAGCTGCGCGACATCGCCGGCCTGGAGCTTTTTGGGCGGCGCCGGCCGGCGGCCGATGAGCGGAGCGCCGGCGGTATTGATGGCGCCCATGTCCTCGTAGTAGGTGGGGTAGCGGTGCTGGTCCAGGATGCGGGCCAGGAACTGCATGACCTCGGTGGTCGTGAAGTAAGGATTGGTCAGGCGCTCGGTGCCGAGCGTGGTTTCATGGCCAGCACCGCCGCTGATGCCGCAGAAGGAACCGCTGCCATGGGTCGGATAGACGGCGATGTCGTCGGGCAGTCCCCGGAGCCTCACCTGCAGCGTTCTCAATGATTCGAGGCCGAGCCGCGTCGCGGATGCAGGTCCGAAGAGGTCGGTGCGGGCGGTGCCTCCGACCATGACCGCTCCGCCGGAGAAGAGCGCCTTCGGCTGGCCCTGTTCGAGCACGAGGTAGCTCCTGTGCTCGGGCGTGTGGCCCGGTGTGTGCAGGGCACGGAGGGTGAAGCTTCCAAGCGCAAGGTCGGCATCGGGTTGCAGTGGGTCGATGTGCGTGCCGGCCAGGGCCTTCAGCTCGCGGGCGCCGGAGACGAAGTCGTTGTGGATGTGGGTGTCGAGGGCGTGGGTGACGCGGAAGCCGAGCTTCTCGGCGTGGGTCAGGTAGATGTCGACGTCGCGGAAAGGATCGATGACCGCAGCCACCTTCGCGTCGGGGTCCGCGACCAGGAAGCTGGCGTTGCCCAGCTCCTTCGCCTCGAAGGGCTGAACGGAGAACATCGCGCTAAATATGCACCGGGTGCCGTTCGAGTGCCGGCTCCTCGGCCTCTACTTTGCTTTTCGAGGATCTGGGTGCCGGCGCTCGCCGGGAGAATCAGGTGCCACCTGACTATGTGCGGTTCCCGGTCGCCGGCAGGATGTTCTGGTTCAGGTGGAATGCGTTGTCGGGGTCGTACCGGCGCTTGAGGTCGACCAGCTTTGCGAGCTTGCGCGATGAGTAAGCGCGGCGGACGCCGTCCTGGCCTTCGTCGCCGAGGGCGTTGACGTAGACCCCATTCGCGAACGGCTCCATGGCTGCGCCGTAGGCCCGAGCAGCAGAGACCCGTGCACCATCCTCGGCCGGATCGACCCAGGCCGTCCCACAACCGAACTCGACCAGCGTTCGCCGGTAGCTGAAAGCGCCATCATCGTCCCCCACATCGGCGATCGCGCCGCCGTAAGCCTGGAAGCCACCGTTCGGAACGCGGGCCCAGTCGGTACCTGTCGGGTCCGTCGATACTCCGCGCGCCAGGAACGCGTCGATCGCGCCGTCGCTGAGCTCGGTCAGGTAGTGACCCTTGGAGTAGCGGCGCCGGCCATGGCCGTTGGGATCGTCGCTCATGGACTGAAGTTCCACGTAGCTCATCTCCCTGACCCGCTCGGCGGCGGGCTGGCCCAGCTCGCGAATCGTCGATAGATACTCGAGGCCCTTGTCAACTTCCCCGACCCAGACGTAGCCCAGCGTGACCACTGGCCGGTCCCGGGCAGTCACCGCGCTCGCGGTCAAGGTCGCCGCCCGGGGCGCGTCCGGCAGCAGGTCGCGCCAGCCATGCATCGCGTCGCGGGCATCTGCAGCTTCGAACTCGAGCTCCACCACGAGCGAGCGGCCGCCGATTGGATGCAGCCGAAACTCGAACTCGGTCACGATGCCGAAGTTGCCACCACCCCCGCGCAAGCCCCAGAAGAGGTCGGCGTTCTCCGACTCGGTGGCGCGCACGATGTGCCCGTCTGCGGTCACGACCGTGTACGCCTCGACGTTGTCGCAGCTGAGTCCGAATTGCCGGGCGAGCCAGCCCATGCCGCCGCCGAGCGTCAAGCCGCCGACGCCCGTGTGGGACACGTTGCCCGCGGTCGTGGCCAAGCCGTGCGGTTCGGCGCCCACATCAAGGTTTCGAAGCAAGGAACCGCCGGCCACCCAGGCCTTACGCCGCTGCGGGTCGACGCGAACAGCGGACAACGGAGTCAGGTCGATCATCACTCCGCCGTTCGGTACGGAAAGGCCGAGCACGCTGTGACCGCCGCATTTCACGGCGATCTCGAGATCGGTTTCACGCGCGAAACGGACAGCTGCGACCACGTCTTCGTCTGAGGCGCAGCGGAGGATGGCGGCCGGGCGCCGGTCGACGATGCCGTTCCACACCGCGCGTCTCCGGTCGTAGGCATCGTGCGCGGGCAGAATGAGCCCACCGCCGAAGCCGGGGATCCTGGTTACAGCTGCCATCTCACCAGTGATGACTGGCGACGGGCGGCCAACTCATCGGTCATCGGCTTTCACGTAGCGTGGGTATCAGCAACAGACGGAGGTTTGCAGATGACAAGAGGGTTCGAAGCGATCAACAAGGTGACGATCGACGCCCCCCAGGCCGACGTTTGGGACGCTCTGACCAATCCAGCCAAGGTCAAGGAATACTTGCACGGCACCGAGATGTCGACCGACTGGAAAGAGGGCAGCCCCATCTACTGGAGGGGCGAGTGGAAAGGAAAGCCCTATGAGGACAAGGGAAAGGTCCTCGAGGTCAAGCCTCAACGGCTGCTCAAGTACACGCACTGGAGTCCGCTGGGCGGCAGCGAGGACAAGCCTGAGAACTATCACACGGTGGTCTACGAGCTGGCAGGCGACGATGGAAAGACGACCCTGACACTGCGCCAGGACAACAATCCAAGCCAGGAAGAGGCCGAAAAGATGGCCAAGAACAACTGGGGGCCCGTGCTCGAGGGTCTCAAGGAGATCGCCGAAAACAAGCAGGAGTAGCGAGCCGCTCGGTTTCTCACAAGCTGTTCGATTCCCAGCCGACTCTGACAGCTCGCACATGTGATCCCCAGCCACTCGGGTCAGCCTGAGCTGGTGCGCAAGCCCTTCAGGTCGGCGATTGCCTGCGCGCGGCCGGATCGCCGGATGCCTCCGGCACTGTCGCGGCGACCTCCCTGACGATCACCCCTCCGGGTACGAATGGGACTTGCTCCACAGGCCGCCCGGGCGGCGGAGCGCCAGGGGGGTTAGGCAGCCGGCGGCCAGACGTTCGAGTGCCGGCTCTGAGACTCCGATTCGCCCTTCAAGGGTCCGAGCGCCGGCACTCGACGCGAGATCAGCCAAAGGTGCAGTCGATGGTCACCTTGGCCAGGGCGCTCTCGAGGACGGCGAGCTCCTTGTCGTTCAGCTTGGTCAGGAATAGATCGGAGACTCCGCGGATGTGGACCCGAGCTGCGACGGTCAGGCGGTCCAACCCGGAGTTGGTCAACTGGACCACGACACCACGTGCGTCGGCATCGGCGTGGGCACGATGCACAAGGCGTTCGTGAACGAGCCGGGTGACGCGCCGAGTCATGCCCGACCGTGAGATGAGGGCTCGGTCCGCCAGGTCTGTCATCCGCAGCGAACCTCCGGCGATGGCCAGCTGAGCCAGCACGTCGAAGTCGGCCAGGGCCAGGCCGGTCTTGCTTTCGAGATCGGTCTCGAGCTGGCGCAAAAGCGTGGCGTGGGACCGGAGCAGCGCGTCCCATGCCCGCAAGCCGCGCATCCCCGGCACCTCCCTGGCGAGGATCCGGTCGAAATGAGCAGCGACGTCCTTTTGGGAAGGTACTTGCATATGCAATCACTCCGGTCTACGATACTTGCACTCGCAACTATATCGGATCGGGAAGGAGATTACCAATGATCAAAGAAGTCGAAGTCGGCCCGGACGGATCGCTGACCCGGCGGTGGGGCATCAGGGCGGATGACGCCCGAGTGAAGAGAACCATGGCCGCCCTCGAGACGAATGGAATCACTGCACTCCGGGCGCCGGACGCCACCGCGGCCAAGCGGCTCGTGCTGGACCTCATCCCGGAGGCCTCCCAGGTCTACCACGGCGCATCGCAGACGCTCGACCTCGTAGGCATTACCGACGAGATCGACAAGTCCGGTCGCTACGCTGCCCTGCGCCCGCGGATCTGGAGCATGGATCGCGAGACCGAAGCCAATGAGATTCGCCGCCTGGGCGCGGCGCCGGATGTGATGCTCGGGAGTGTCCACGCGGTCACTGAGACCGGATCGCTGCTCGCGGCTTCCATGAGCGGCAGCCAGCTCGGGCCTTATCTGAACGGCGCCGGGCGAGTGATTCTCGTCGTCGGGACGCAGAAGATCGTGCGCGACATCGAGGAAGGCCTCCTCCGCATCAACGAGTACGCGTACCGGCTCGAGGATGCCCGTGCCCAGGCTGCATACGGCATCCGCAGCGCGGTGAACAAGGTTGCCGTCATCAACCGTGAGATCACCCCGGGGCGCATCACTGTCGTGTTGGTCGACGAGGCCATTGGGTTTTAGATGGCCCGGACAGAAGGACGCGAGACCACATCCGCCGTAGCAATCCCTGAGTCGACGCTCGGGGTCGGGATCATCGGGGTCAACCCAACGTGGGGCTGGGCTGCCACCGCCCACATCCCGGCACTTCGTGCGCTGCCGAAATATGAGATCCGGGCGCTCAGCGCACGCAGCGCGGAATCTGCGCGCGCAGTGGGCCAGGCGTTCGGCGTCAGCTCGGTGTTCTCAGACCACCAGCAGCTGGTGATGCAACCAGACATCGACGTTGTCGTTGTGACGGTCAAGGTCCCCCACCATCGAGAGCTCGTCTCCGCCGCCATAGCCGCAGGCAAGGCCGTGTACTGCGAATGGCCCCTCGGGCGCGACCTCGATGACGCGCGAGCGATGGCCGCGCTCGCCGCCGAGAAGGGAGTGCGCACGGTCGTGGGGTTGCAGGCGCGCCAAGCCCCGGCGATCGAGTTCGTCCAGCAGCTGCTCCGAGACGGATACGTCGGCGAGGTGCTGTCCACAACCATGGTCGGAGTTTCGATCGCGGGTGACGCGCTGGTCCAGCCCAACGCCTACATGCTCGACAAGACAAACGGGGCCAACCTGCTCACGGTCCCTTTCGGCCACAGCCTGGACGTCCTGAGTCATGTGCTGGGCGAGTTCGCCGAGCTGTCCGCCGTCTCGGATGTGCGCAGGCCGCTGATCACCATCCAGGAGACCGGCGAGCGGATCGTGAAGACGGCGGCCGACCAGATCGCGGTGATCGGCACCCTCACCTCCGGGGCGACTGCCAGCATCCACATCCGCGAGGCGGTGGCCGGCGGTACCGGGTTCCTATGGGAGATCAACGGAACGGCCGGAACACTCCGGATCACCGCCGACGCCGCGCTCCCGGAGATTTTTCCCTTGACCGTCGCGGGAGCACAGGGCCGGGACGAGCCCGCCCGGCTTGCCATCCCTGCGGCACTGACCCAGAAATGGCCGTCGGTGGCGAGCCTGGATAGGGCGCCTGCCTTCAACGTCGCCCGTGCCTACGCCGCCTTCGCGGCAGACCTCGACAACGGGACTCACACGGTGCCGGACTTCGCCGACGCCGTCCGGCGCCACGAAGTCATCGCTGCCATCGAGACTTCCGCGGCATCAGGGAGACGTGTGAAGGCGTGAGGCCCCGTCATGGCTCGAATCTGATCCTCTTGCTGCTTTGCGCGGCGCAATTCATGCTGATCCTGGACATCGCGATCGTCAACGTGGCGCTGCCCTCGATGCAGCGAACTCTGGGTCTGTCGGCGGAGAACATCCAGTGGGTGGTCGGCGGCTATGCGCTGACCTTTGGCGGATTTCTCATGCTGGGCGGCCGTCTGGCCGACATCGCCGGCCGGCGACGCATGTTCCTGGCGGGTTTGGTCCTCTTCATCGGGGCCTCGATGCTGGGCGGATTCAGCCAGTCCGGCGGAATGCTGATCGCCGCTCGCATGATCCAGGGCTTTGCCGGCGCGCTGGTCTCGCCCGCCGCCCTGTCGCTCCTGACCACGACTTTCAAGGAGGGCCTGGAGCGTAATCGTGCGCTAGGGATGTGGAGTGCAATGGCTGCCGGCGGAGCATCAGCCGGGTTGATTCTGGGCGGCCTGCTGACCCAGGAGTTGAGCTGGCGGTTCACGCTCTTCGTGAACGTGCCATTGGGTCTGATTGCGGTTCTGCTGTCCCCCGTGCTGCCGGCAGACGCCCGCCGTGGTGGGACAAAGAAGGTCAGCCTTGACATCCCCGGTGCGGTGAGCCTGACCGGCGGAGTGCTCGCCCTCGCGTACGGCGTGACCGAGGCGACCGGGCAAGGCTTTGCCTCGACGAAAGTGCTGATAGCTCTGGCCCTCTCCGCCGCGCTCCTGATCGCATTCGTCGTGGTGGAGAAGGGCAGCAGCCATCCCTTGCTGCCGGGTCGGATGCTGAGGCTGAGGTCTGTGGTGGCGGGCAACTCGGTGGCGGCGCTCGTGTCGGTCGTGATGATCGGCGCCGTCTTCTTCAACTCGCTGTATCTGCAGGAGATCTTGGGATATTCACCGATTCAGGCAGGGCTTGCCTGGCTGCCCCAAACGGTGCTGATCATGGTCGTCTCCAACATCGCGGCTCGGATCGCCACGAAGCTGGGGGCGGGAACGTTGATCGCTCTCGGAACTCTGGTGCTGGGGACGGGGATGCTCTTGTTCCTGAGAACCGAACCCGACAGCGACTACTTCACCGTCCTCATCCCGGCGATGCTGGTCACCGGCATCGGCGTAGGACTTGCGTTCGTGAGCGTCACCATGGCGGCCACAGCGGGCGTCCCTGATCTGGATCAGGGAATCGCTTCCGGTCTCATCGGCACGGCCCAGCAGGTCGGGATGGCCGTGGGACTGGCGGTCCTGGTCAACATCGCCGGGTCGGTCGCGAGGGTGTCCGTGCCACGGGGGGCAGGTGCCGTACTGGCCGGATATCACGAGGCGTTCGTGATCGCCGCCGCCATCGCCTTCGTGGCCGCAATCCTTGTGCTGATTGTGATCAAGCGCCCTTCGGCCCTTCGGGCAGGCGGTGTGGCGGAAACAATGCTGCCGCGCCCGATTCACGCGGCCACGGGCGCAGTCGAGCCCATGTGATCGTCTCCGGCAAGTGAGCGGCGCGCTCGGCAATGCCAGTACGCGATCTCCGACCGCACGAGCAAGACGACGCTACTTCTTGGTTTGCTTCTTGGCGGTCGCCTTGCGCGACTTTGCCTTTTTCGGGGCCGCCTTTGGATGAATGCGCTCGGGGAGGACCTTCTTGCCTGTCGAGCGGTTCCACTCCTCGTACTGGTCGTCCGTGATCTTGCCCTCGACGAGCAGCTCTGCGAACTTTCGGCGCTGCGCCTTGCTCTTGAAAGGCATCAAGCAGAGGCTAGCTAAGCGCTGGTCGAACCACAGCCTTCACGCTGTGTGGATCGCGGCCCGCGGTCAGGGCTTGCTCTGTGTCGGCAAGGCCATATTCCCCCGTGACCAGTTCATCAAGACTCACTCGTCCAGTGGCGGCCAGAGCAATCGCAGTCGGCCACGTATTCGCATAACGGAATGTGCCGGTGATGAGCAGCTCGCGTTGCTGCACCACCGCAAGCGGCAGCCTCAATTCATCTGCACCCATCCCGACCAGGACGACTGACCCCGCCGGCCGAACCAAACGCACCCCGGCATCAATTGCGGCTGATGAACCGGAGCAGTCGATGAATGCATCGAACTCGCCGGCGATGTCATCAGAACCAGGGACCGCGATCTCCGTGGCGCCGCGTTCCATTGCCGCCGACAGTCGGTTGCGGTTGACATCACTCACGGCGATACGCGTCGCGCCGACGGCACGCGCCACCATTGTCGTCACCAGGCCGACCGGCCCCGCCCCTGCGATCAGCAATGAGGTCCCCGCCTCGGTACCGGCTTTGCGGTTGGCCCAGATGCCTACCGAAAGCGGCTCCAGCAGAGCAGCCGCGTTGTCACTGATCTCATCGGGCACTGTGTAAGCGAGCTCCGACTTCACCGCCACGAACTCCGACAGGGTCCCGTCGACGGGGGGTGTGCCATGGAATCTGATGTTCGGACATAGGTTGTATCGACCGGTCCGGCACTGATCGCAGCGACCACATGGCTCGCCGGGTTCGATGGCGACCCGCTCGCCTACTCGCGAAGATGAGACTCCCTTGCCAACCTCAACTATTTGACCGGACGATTCATGTCCCAGGACCAGCGGGCTGCGGACGATGAAATCGCCGATGCGGCCGTGCTCGTAATAGTGGACGTCGGATCCGCAAACCCCGACCGACAGAATCCTGACCAGGACCTCGCCCTCCGACGGAGCGGGAACAGGGCGCTGCTCAATTCTCAGATCGCGCGGCGCGTACAGGACCGCCGTGGTCATCGTGCTGTGTGATCGACCAGGATTGCCGGTCGACACAGGTGTGGACATGGTGGATTCCTTCCCTACTATCGTCGAAAATCCCGAGCAACGCGTCGGGGTCTCACGAGGGCCATCAGGCGGTGAGCCAGAACCATGTCGCGCAAGCGGTGCGCCTTGCGATGAGTTCTCGGGTGCTCGGCAGTCTCATTGGTGATACCGGCACGCTGCGAAGATGGGATCGGCTCGTGCGGGAGCGCTGGAGTCCGGACACGGAGGGAGATGAAATGCCCCAACACAGGATCGGAAGCCGTAAAGAATGGCAGGTGGCCCGGGACGAGCTCGCGAAGCTCGAGGCCGAGCAGGCGAAGCGGAACGAGGAGGTCACGCAGGCGCGTCGAGACCTGCCCTGGGTCCGCGTCGAGAAGGACTACGAGTTCGACACCGAGGACGGCAAGAAGACCCTGGCCGAGCTCTTCGACGGGCGCTCACAGCTGCTCGCCTACAACATCATGTTCGGCCCTGACTACACGCTCGGCGCCTGCCCGGGCTGTACCAGCTTGGGCGATGGGCTCGACGGCTCGCTCGTTCACCTGAGCCACCACGACGTGACGCTTCTATGTTTTTCGCGGGCGCCGATCGAGAGGCTGACTGCCTACAAGCACCGGATGGGCTGGCAGTTCCCCTACGTCTCCACCTACGGGAGCGACTTCGCTTTCGACTTCGGCCTCGCGCTGACCGAAGAGCAGGCTCAGAAGATTCCCGAGGTCAAGGAGATGATCGACAACCCGTCCGCCTTTCTCGAGGAGTGGTCACGCCAGATCGGGGCTGAGCTAAAAGATGGTCTGCGTGAGAACCCGAGCTGGATCGCCTTCGCGCGCGAAAACGGAACCGTCTATCACACCTACACCGTGTCGGCGCCCGACCCGTTCGTCGCGCCGTACTACAGCTTCCTGCTCGAGCGAACACCGAAAGTCCCACCCGCCGAAACCCGCACCTGGCGGAAGGACGAATACCCGGATTGATCCCCTCAGAGCGAAAGCGGGGCGGTCGTCAGTAGCAGCCAGATCGTGATCAGCGAGATCACCACCGCCCCGCCGTAGAAGACCGCCTGCGCGGGCAGGCTCTTCGCGGCGGGCACGCCCAGGTCGACCAGCAGATAGCGCAGGCGATGTGCGAAGTGGAAGAACGGGAAGGCGATCAGGACCAGGATGTACAGCTTCACCAGCGGGTTGCCAAGGATGCTGATCCAGGTGTCGTAATGGCGGTCAACCACGGGCACGATGCCCAGCGGCCCGAGGATGCCCTGGACCAGGATGTGGACCGGGATCAGCAGGGCCGCAATGACTCCGCCCTGGGCGAACATGAACCAGAAAAAGAGATGGTCGAACGCAGGTCTCTTCTTGGTCGAGTGCTCGTTCATCGCGCGAAGTAGATCAACACGAAAGCGATCACAGCCGAGATTGCCGCCCACGCGCCGAACTGCGACAGCACCACCAACCGCGACGGGATTGGCCTGTCGAGGACCTTGAAGTGCAGGATCACGCCGGCCAGGCTGAGGAAGGTGATGCTGTGATACAGCGCGAAGCCGAGGCAGATCACGCTGAAGATCACGAAGGCCGTTGAGCTGTGGGGTACGTATCCCTTCGGCCCGCTCTGTGCGCGCTGTACTTCGACGAGGAACCACAGCAGCCAGACCGCCAGGGGCAGCGATGTGAACTCGCGGACGATGTACCAGAAGTAGTTGGCGCGGCGGGTCCACCATCCGCGCGGCATCACCCACCGGTACTCCCGCGTGGCGGTTTCAGTGCTCAATCGCGGTTTCCGTAGGGCAGCACGAAGCGCATGGTCGTGTCGAGCTTGGTCTGCTGGATGGCCTTGGCCGGGTCGACGCCCTTGGGACAGACGACGGAGCACTCCCCGACGAAGCTGCACTCCCAGACGCCCTCGGCTTCGGCCAGCATCGGCAGCCTCTGCTTCAGACCCTCGTCGCGCGAGTCGAGGTTGTAGCGGCGCGCAAGCGCGATTGCTGCGGGGCCGAGGAACCCGTCGTTCAGCCCGTAGACCGGGCAGGCCGCGTAGCACAGCATGCAGTTGATGCACTGGCTGAACTGGCGGAACTCGTCGATCTGTGGCGTGAACTGGCGGTGCTCGCCTGCGCCGAGAGGCAGCTCCTGCTTGCGGATGATCCACGGCTTGATGGACTTGAGCTTCTCCATGAAGTCGTCCATGTCGATGATGAGGTCGCGGATGATCGGGAAGTTGTTGAGCGGCTGGACCGTGATCGGCTTCGGCCAGTAATCGCGCAGAAACGCGTTGCAGGTGAGCTTGGGGACCCCGTCGACCATCATCCCGCAGCTGCCGCAGATGCCCATGCGGCACGACCAGCGGTAGCTGAGGCTTCCGTCGACGTGTCCTTTTATGTAGTTGAGGGCGTCGAGGACGACCATGCTCTCATCCGCAAACGGGACGTCGTACGACTGCAGGCGCGGCTTCTCGTCCTTGTCCGGGTCGAAGCGCGTGGCCTGGATGGTGATGCGTTTGGCGGCCATTTCTCTTAATAGGACCTCGCTTTGGGCTCGAACTTGCCGAGGTGCACCTCGCTGTACTCGAGACGCGGGGCGCCGTCGGTGTGGAAGGCCATGGTGTGCTTGAGGAACCTCTTGTCGTCGCGCTCGGGAAAGTCGCGTCTCGCATGGGCACCGCGCGACTCCTCGCGGGCAAGAGCTGAGTGCGCGACTGTGACTGCGCACTCGAGCATGAAGTCGAGCTCGAGGGCTGCCATGAGCTCGGTGTTGAACGTGCGGCTGGAGTCGTCGATCCTGATCTTCTCGAAGCGCTCGCGAAAACCGTCGAGCCTTTTGGTCAGTTCGGCCAATCCCTCCCGCGTGCGGTAGACGCCTGCGCCCTGATCCATGGAGTGCTGCATGTCTTCGCGGATCTCCGCAATGCGCTCATCGCCGCCCTTCTTGTCGAGAAAGCTCGACTCGACGCGTTGCGTCTCGTCTTTGAGCAGCGCGTCGATGGGGTTGCTGCCGACAGCCACGACGCTCGAGACCTGCTCCGCGGCCGCGCGGCCGGCGGCGGCCCCGAACACCAGGCACTCGGGCAGTGAGTTCGAGCCGAGGCGGTTGGCGCCGTTGAGGCCAACGTTCGCGCACTCGCCCGCCGCGTAGAGGCCTTTCATGGGCGTGGCGCCGGTGATATTTGTGTCGACGCCTCCCATCATGTAGTGCTGCACGGGCCGGACGGGGATCGGGTCTTTGACAATGTCGATGCCCACGAACTCGCGGCCGAGCTCGCGCATGAAGGGCAGCTTGCTATCGATGAGATCCTCGCCGAGGTGGCGGACGTCGAGGTGCATGAACAGGCCATGCGGCCCTTCGAATCCGCGGCCCTCCTCGAACTCAGTCGTCATCGCGCGCGAGATGATGTCGCGCGGGCCGAGCTCCATCTTGTTGGGCACGTAGCGCTTGAGGAAGCGCTCGCCCTGGTTGTTGTAGAGATAGCCGCCCTCGCCGCGCACGGCCTCGGTGATGAGGATGCCGGTGAAGGGCAGGCCCGTGGGATGAAACTGGACCATCTCCATGTCCTTCAGGCCGACGCCGGCGCGGTAGGCGAGCGACATCCCGTCGCCCGTACAGATGTTGCCGTTGGTGGTGAAGGCGTAGATGCGGCCAAGCCCGCCGGTGGCGAGGATCACTGCCTTGGCGGTGATGGCGTCGAGCCTTCCGGTTTTCAGGTCAATGGCTGTCACGCCTACGCAGCGGCTGTCCTCGACCAGGAGCTTGGTGACGAAGGCCTCGTCGTGGCGGTGGATCTGCGGGTACTTGAGGCTGGTCTGGAAGACGGTGTGGAGCATGTGGAATCCGGACTTGTCTGCGGCGAAGGCGGTGCGCCAGGTGGTCATGCCGCCGAACGGGCGGACGGCGATCGTGCCGTCGGGGTTGCGGCTCCAGGGGCAGCCCCAGTGCTCCATCTGCACGATCTCGAGAGGAGCTTCCCTCACGAACGCATCGACCACGTCCTGGTCGGCAAGGTAGTCGGAGCCTTTGATGGTGTCGAAGGCGTGAGTGTCGTAGCTGTCGTCCTTGCTCAGCGCGGCCGCGGCTCCGCCTTCGGCGGACACCGTATGGCTGCGCATGGGGTAGACCTTCGAGACCATTCCGATCCTGAGCCGGGGGTTGACCTCGGCGGCGGCTATCGCTGCCCTGATGCCTGCGAGCCCGCCGCCGACAATCA
>VBFO01000006.1 GCA_005881025.1 Chloroflexota bacterium
CTTCCGGCGCGCCTGGAGTCGGGCGCGCCTTTTCGCTCGATCGCCATGTGGTTGTTCAAAAAAACGTCTGCGTTGCGGGCCATACCCGCGCGTTGAGCTTGTATGGGCGGCTACCGCTGCCTCGGCGCGCCTTGAGCACGACCGCCGCAGATTCAAAGACCAAGAGTGGAGACCCTCTGTTCGCGCCGATCGAGGAGCACGCCATCCTCGGCGACACGAGGTCGGCGGCGCTCGTGACGCGCGAAGGCTGCATCGACTGGATGTGTCTGCCCAGGTTCGACGCCGACCCTGTATTTGCACGACTCCTTGACGCGGAGCACGGGGGGCGATTCGAGCTGTCGATTGAAGGAGCTGTCAGCGGGCGTCGCTACCGGCGGGATTCTGCGGTACTGGAAACCAGCTGGCACGGTGCATCCGGAACCGGGCTGATCACCGAAGCGATGGCGCTCGACGTCAAGGGCATGCGACCACAGCTCGTCCTCGTGAGAACCGTCGAATGCACCTCTGGCACCATCGAGGTTCGTGCTCTGTTCGAGCCCCGGGGCGGCATTCCGGGCCGGCCGCCGGCGGCCGACGATCGCGGTGGATATCTCATCTGTTGGTGGAACGCGCTGGCTCTGATCGTGCAGACGTTCCCGCATCATGCTCTCGGCATCAACCGCGAGCTGCGGATCACCCTGTCATCCGGCAACCGGTTCACTGTCCTGATGTCGATGGCCGACCGCACCCCCGCGGTCATTGTCACCGAGACCGATGCGTTGCGAATGATCGAGGAGGCGGACGCTACTTGGCGAGCCTGGGCCGATGGCATCACTTACAAGGGTCCCTATCGCGGCCACGTCGTCAGGAGCCTGATCACCATGAAGCTGCTCACGTACTCTCCGTCCGGTGCACCCGTGGCGGCCCCGACCACGTCGATGCCCGAGGTAGTGGGCGGTGGGCTCAACTGGGACTACAGGTATTCGTGGCCACGGGACGCCGGCATCGGTTCAGGTGCCTTGATGAGCTCTGGCAAACGAGAGGAAGCCGAAGGCTTCATGCGCTGGTTGAACATCGCAAGCGCGCTCACCCGGCCGCGAATGTCAGTTCTGTACACGCTGGATGGGACGCCCGGCCACCGGGAGCGGGAGCTACGCGACGTTTCCGGCTATCGGGGCAGCCTGCCGGTTCGAATCTCCAACGAGGCCTTCCGGCAGCACCAGCTCGATGTCTACGGCTGGGTTGTCGATACTGCCTGGCACCTAGATCAGCCGGTGGCCCGGCTTGACTCGAGGAGCTGGGCCCTGGTAGGGAGCCTCGTCGACTTCGTGGCCGGACACTGGCATGAGCCTGACGCCGGCATCTGGGAGAGGCGGGACGAGCGGCGACACCACGTCTCGTCGAAGCTCCTCGCATTCGTCGCACTTGACCGCGCGCTGCGAATGTCCAAGCAGCGCAGGGTGCGGCCTGAGCGTTTGCGGAAGTGGGAGGATGCTCGCGCCGCGCTCCGGGCCGATGTCATGACCAACGGCTGGTCGGAAACGATTTGCAGCTACGTGAGCTGGTACGGATCGGACGAGGTGGATGCATCGCTGCTGCTGCTGCCGATGTCAGAGCTCGAGCCTCAGGGATCGGAGCGAGTCAGGCAAACGATCGATGCGGTCATGGACCGCCTGCTCCTGCCGGGAGCCCGGGTGCTTCGGTATGCCGAAGGCCTCGACGGCGCAGCTCAGGAAGGCGCATTTCTTCCTTGCAGCTTCTGGCTCGTGGACGCACTCGCGCGCTGCGGCCGTCTGCCGGAGGCCAAACGATTCATGGACCAGGCGCTCGGCCTGGCCGGTGAGCTGGGCCTCATGGGCGAGGAGGTGCAGCGGCAGGCCAGCGAGATGCTGGGCAACTATCCGCTGGCGTTGACACACTCGGCGCTGGTGCTTGCCGCGCTCTCGCTTGAGCACGCCGAGCGTGCGCTGATCAAGGATGCATGAGGCCGAGGATCGCCCCATAAGCGACGTGCGCCACGAGCGTCACGATGACTGTCGAGCGGCCGTAGTTCTGTGCGAACAGCGCCGGCGGCTCCAGGACGTTGAGCTCTGGGCCGCTTCGCTCGGACGCCATGCGCGGATGGATCGCCGGCAGCGCAGGGATCAAGACAGTCAGCGCGATCAGCCCGTGGACCAGCCCGAAGGAGGCGCCAAGAACCGGTCCAGAGCGGCCGAGCAAGGCGAACGCGGAGCCGTAGAAGAGCGCGAAGACCTGGCCCATGACCGCGTGGATCACGATCCCCGGCAGGCGCGCCCGATCGAGGCTCGGCGTGACCATGGTGCCCAGCATCGTCGGCAGGTCCATGCGGGTGTGACCTGCCAGCTGCGCGGTCACGAGGATCCCCGTGAGCACGGCCGTGGCGACAAATCCGAACGTCGCCCACCCTTGCCAATCCATAAAGGTGTAACGCCCGGATGAGACTTCAGGGTGAGGTCGCGGTGGTGACCGGCGCCTCCAGCGGCATTGGTCGCGCCGTCGCCCGCGAGCTTGCCTCGAGGGGATGTGCCGTTGCCATGGTGGCGAGGTCGCGCGAAGGCCTCGAGGCTGCGGCGCGTGACGTCTCGGAGCTGGGCGGCCGCGCTGCGATCATGACCGGCGACATCTCCGATCCGTCCACAGCCGAGGAGCTTGCAAGCCTCGCGGAAAGAGAGCTCGGCCCGATCTCGGTCTGGATCAACAATGCCATGGTCACGGTGCTCTCACCGGCGACCTGCATGGAGCCGTCTGAGTATCGTCGGGTCACCGAGGTCAACTATCTGGGCACTGTCTACGGGACGTTGATCGCCCTCAAGCGTATGGAGTCGCGCAACAGGGGCGTCATTGTCCAGGTGGGATCAGCGCTCGCTTATCGCTCGATTCCACTGCAGAGCGCGTACTGTGCCTCCAAGGCAGCGATCCGAGGGTTTACGGATTCCGTTCGCTGCGAGCTGATGCACGAGCGACGCCGGATCAGGATCTCAATGGTCCAGCTGCCCGCGGTGAACACGCCTCAGTTTCTGGTGGCCCGCAATCGTCTGCCTCGCCGGCCACGGCCGGTGGCGCCGGTCTTCACGCCCGAGGTTGCAGCGCGAGCGATCGCGTATGCCGCCGAGCATGGTCCGCGCGAGGTGACGGCCGGAGGCAGCGCGCTGCTGGCAGTTGCCGCGCAGCGACTTGCCCCGTGGCTGGCCGACCGCTACCTGGCCAGGACCGGCTACGAGTCGCAGCAGACCGACCAGCTGGAGCCGCCCGGTCGTCCGGACAACCTCTTCGAACCACTAGAGGGAGACCGCGGGGCGGCAGGGCCGTTTCGCGACGAGGCGCATGGAATGAGCCTTCAGCTGTGGCTGCGGACGCGTCTGGCGCCGCTGGCCGTCCGCCGCTGAGCTGCCGCTGCTGGAGCTAGCTGGACAGGATTCCGGCGACCGCGCCGAGTGAGCGCAGCACCGGCGCCGCGATGCCGGTGTGACGCGCGGGCTCGAGCACCGCTCCTGGCAGCGTCGCCGCAAATGCGTCGACGGCTTCCGCGTCCCACTGGGTTCCTCGGCCGCGCATCAGCTCAGCCAGCGCGACGCTTTGCTCGAGCGCCGCGCGATACGGCCTGTCCGATGTCATCGCGTCCCACGCGTCGGCGACGGCCATGATGCGGGCCCCGAGCGGGATGGCGGTCCCGGAGAGGCCGCGAGGATAGCCGCGGCCATCGATTCTTTCGTGGTGCGCTAGCACCAGCTCGCGGCCCTGGCGGTACTCCGGAAACTTGGCCAGGATCTCGGCTCCAGTCTCCGGATGCATCTTCATGAGCGCGAACTCTTCGTCGGTCAACCGCCCGTGCTTGTGGAGCACCTGGTCAGGCACCGCGATCTTGCCGAGGTCGTGAACACGAGCCGCGAGGCGGATCAGCTCCACCTCACGCTCGGGGAGATGCATCTGCCTGGCGATTCGCACCGAATGCGAGGCGACGCTCTGCGAATGCTGGAATGTGTAGGGGTCGCGACGGTCGACCACGTCGGCCATGGACTCCACCGCTGCCAGCGTCTGCTCGCGCATCTGAACTGCCCGCTTCAGCGAGAGCTGGAGACCGGCCAGAGGCGCCATCATCACCAGCGCCAGCCACGGGTGATCGCCTGAGATCACCGCGAGCAGATATCCCGCCGAGTACAGGGCTGCTGTCTGCTTCAGGTCCACGCCCGCTGCCTCGGCCCACACCTGGAACGGGCTGCGCTGGGTGTTCAGCGCCGCAGCGACCACGACCAGCGTCGTATTCACGACGTACATGGCCACCGCTGCCGCTGTTGCGGCGAGGAACAGACCGGCGCCGTCGGCGTCGCGCATCGCGGCGGCGACTCCCTGGAAGATGACGGCACCAGCGGCTGCCGCCACCATCAGCTGTCCTGCGTTGAAGACGAGGTCGATCGGGATGCGCCGCCGCGTTCCCGTGGCGGGGTTTCGCCGTATGCAGAGCGCGCCCTCACCGATGAGCCTGCTGAGGCCGATCAGCGCCACCGCCGCCGCGGGTGGGAACACGACCACGATCGCGAGCTCGATGGCCGGCGTGGCGTCTGCCTTGTAGCTCTTCGTCACCATGACCGGAAAGTTCGCTGCGATCGCCCCGAGCCCTACCAGCACTGCGGCCAGGATTGGGTCCGCCTGGGTGTGCGACGGCAGCCGCAGCAGCAGCATCGCGACCGCTGCTGCGGGCGCAGCCATGGCGAGGAGGTACAGGCGGAGGCTAAGCCTCACGGTGCTGGTTAGGGCAGTCCGAGCGAGACGTCGAACGTGGTCGAGGAGCTGGTCGTCTTGAGGTAGACGTTCGAACCCAGGACGTTGATGTTCGTGGTCGACTTCACCGGCGTGCCGACGCCGACTGTGGGATCCACTGAGCAATACGTGTGTGCGCTGGCGCTGGTGACCGCCGAAAGGAGCATGCCGATGGCCAGGACGAAGCCGAGGACCAACCTTCTCATCTGATCTCCCACCCTTTTTGTTCAGCCCGCCAAGGGCTGATCACATGAAGCGTAGGCAGGCGGATGTAGAGACTGGTCAAGGAACTGTTAAGACTTTTTAAGAACTCTTCCTGAGAGCCAACTCCAAGTGGTATTGACCACTTATCCCTTTTGTGCTTAACTCTGCGCTCAGCACGGCATGAGAGGGTATTACCAGTTAGTCCAGAGGGGCCCGGGACGATGACCAAGCAGGAGGAGGCGCGCGAGCGCGTGCTCGACCTGCTGGAAGCCCTCGAGGTCGGGAGGGCGATCCCATCCGAACGGCTGCTGACCCAGGAGCTGGGTGTCTCCCGGCTGACCGTCCGTGCCGCCCTGGACGAGCTCGTCCGTGACGGCTACCTCGACCGCCGGCACGGCAGCGGTACGTACGTGACCGAGCCCAAGATCGCCCAGCCCCTGACGTTGACATCCTTCAGCGAAGACATGCGCCGGCGCGGGATGGTCCCGGGCAGCCGGACGCTGGAGCTCGTCACCACCTCCACGGGCGCCCGGCTCGCGCGCAGGCTCGATGTCTCGCCGGAGGCACGGCTGGTGCGGGTGAAGCGCCTGCGACTCGCGGACAACGAACCGATGGCGATGGAGGTGCTGCACATCCCGGAGGCCCTGGTCCCCGGGTTGTCGAAATCCGATCTGGAGGACCGCTCCTTCTATGAGCTGTTGGAGGAGCGGTATGGAATCGTCATCGTCTCTGGCACCCAGAGCATCGAGCCCACAGTCACCAGTGAGGAGGAGTCGGAGGTGCTTGGGGTGCCCCTGCACACGCCGGCCTTTCTGTTCGAGCGGACGACCGTGTCCGAGTCAGGGCGGGTCGTCGAGTTCGTCCGCTCAATCTATCGAGGCGACCGCTACCGCCTGGTCGCCGACCTGACGCTGCCGCGAAGCCGCAATGGGCGCACCCGTGCGGTGGCGGTGGCCAGGACCAGAACGGCGAAAGGCGCGCCGAATTAATGAGAAGGGGGATCAAACCCATATGAGTCCGAGGAAGTTTTTGGTCACCGCCATCGGTTTGGCGGCAGCGCTCGTGGTCGCGGCATGTGGATCGACCTCGCAGGCGATCAACCCCGCCGACCAGACCGGGACGCTGACGGTGTGGCTGATGAACGGCAGCGCACCACAGAGCGTCGTCGACGGGGTCAACGCCGATTTCAAGGCGAAGTACCCGAACGTCATCGTCAACGTCGAGATCCAGCAGTGGTCGAATGTCACCACCAAGCTCGACACCGCTTTTGCCGGCTCAGCACCGCCGGACGTGATGGAGCTCGGCAACACCCTGGTCGCCAAGTACGGCTATAACGGGGCCCTGGCCGACATCACGGGGCAGAAGTCCTCGTTTCAGAACTCCGGCACGTGGCTCCAGTCCCTGACTGACTCGTGCACGGTTTCCGGAAAGCTTTACTGCGTCCCGTATTACGCGGGCAGCCGCGCGGTCATCTACCGCAAGGACATGTTCGCGGCCGCGGGCGCGACCGTCCCGACAAGCATGGACGAGATGCTGGCTGCCGGCCAGAAGCTCATGACCAAGTACGGGTCAGACCCGAACTTCTCCGCGCTGTACTTCCCCGGCAAGTACTGGTACGCGGCGGCACCGTTCGTCTGGGACTTCGGCGGCGATATCGCCACCCAGTCGGGGAGCCAGTGGTCTGGCGCCATCAACAGCTCGGCATCGCAGCAGGGCCTGAGCGTGCTCCAGAACCTGGTCAGCAAGCTATCGCGCGCTGACAAGACTGGTGACGAGCTGAAGCAGGACCAGGCGTTCGCGCAGGGTCACATCGCGATGATCATCGCCAACGGCTGGGAGGTCGGCGTCATCACCGACAAGAAGAGCGGCAACCCAAGCCTGCTCCCCAACCTCGGCGCATTCCCGATCCCGAGCCACGTCGCGGGCCAGACCGCGCCAGTGTTCCTCGGCGGATCGGACCTCGGAATCGCCGCCAAGAGCCAGCACCAGGCCCTCGCTCGGGAGTGGGTCGGCCTCCTCGGTGGCACCAAGTACCAGAGCCAGATGGTGACGGTCGGCGGGGTCATCCCCAACACGACCTCACTTGTGACTCTGAGCAGCGGGCTGCCGGCGATCTTCGCGGCCGCGGCCAAGAACAGCCGGTTCACGCCCAACTCTCCAAACTGGGCCAACGTCGAATCCTCGAACGTGCTCCAGAACATGCTGGTGGCGATCTTCACCGGCAGATCGAGCATCCCGGATGCGACCAAGGCCGCCAGTGACAAGATCGCGACAATACTGAACGCCAGCAGCTGACGAACTCGAACAGGGGGAAGGCTTCGATGCGAGCGGCCGGAGAGATCGGCGCCACCAAGGCGCTAGCTCGAAGCCACGCCGAAGCCTCCCCCTTCAACTTCCGTGCCGCCGTCGCCCGACACAGCCTGCCCTATGCGCTGATCGCACCAGCGCTGCTGGTCATCCTTGGCGTACTCGGGTGGCCGCTGGTGATGCTGCTCTGGCTGTCGCTGCAGCATTACGGCCTGCGCGAGCTCTTCCAGCACCAGGGGACCTTCGTGGGCCTGAAGAACTTCAGCACGATCCTCGCGGACCCCCAGTTCGCCTACACGCTGCGGACGACCATCATCTTCACTGTCGTCAACGTCGGCCTGTCGATGTTGTTCGCCACCCTGATCGCGCTCCTGCTTGAGCGCGTGAGCCGATTCGTGCGGGTTCTCCTCGGTGCGGGACTCGTCTTCGTCTGGGCCACACCGGTCATTCCGGCCGTCAACCTCTGGCAGTGGATGTTCGACTACGAGTTCGGTGTCATGAACTGGCTGCTGACCCGCATCGGCGCCGGCAACTACCTGCACCACAACTGGTTTGAGAATCCCCTGCAGGGCTTCTCCGTCATCACAGTGATCGTCGTCTGGGGCGCGATCCCATTCCTCGCCATCTCACTGCACGCCGGCTTGACGCAGGTGCCCAGGGAGCTGGTCGAGGCGGCGCAGATCGACGGCGCGAGAGCATGGCAGGTCTTCAGGCACGTCACGGTGCCGACGCTTAGGCCGCTGCTGCTGGTGCTTTTCAGCCTCTCGACGATCTGGGACTTTGGCGTCTTCAACCAGGTCTGGGTGCTCCTCAACCAGCGCCCGGCGCAGGACTACTACCTGATGGCTGTCTTCTCATTTCAGGAGTCTTTCCGCGTCAGCCAGTACGGGTTGGGGTCGGCGGTGGCGGTGGTCATGATCGCCATCCTCGTGGTGGCCACCTTCCTCTATGTCCGGCAGACCGTGCGTTCGATCAACGAGGGCGGGGCATGAGGCGCGGGATCGCGCGCACCGGCTACGACGCGATCGGCGTGCTCGTCTTCGCGGTGATGATGTTCCCGATCTACTGGATGGTTTCCACCGCGCTCAAGCCGGGTACGGAGATCCTCAGCCTGACTCCTTACTGGGTGCCGAATCCGATCACGTTCGACAACTTCAAGACCGCGATCGCGGTGCCCTTTTTCTGGAACGACGTCGTGAACAGCCTCGTGGTGGTGCTCACGGTGGTCGCCATCTCAATCGTGCTCGCGTTCCTTGCCGCTGTCGCGGTGGCGCGTTTCGGATTTCGGGGACGGTCGGCTTTCATCGTGATGGTGATCGCGGTGCAGATGGTGCCGCTCAACGCGTTGGTGATCCCGATCTACCTGCTGCTCGACTCGGTCGGCCAGGTGGACAGTCTGCTCGGCGTCATCGCCTACTACATGGCGGTCGTGCTGCCGTTCATGATCTGGACCCTGCGCGGCTTCGTGCACAACATCCCGGTCGACCTCGAGGAGGCGGCGATGGTGGACGGCGCGTCACGGGTCGGGGCCTTCATGCGAATTGTCTTTCCGCTGGTCGCGCCGGGCCTGGTCGCGACCGCGATCTTCGGTTTCATCCAGGCCTGGAACGAATACATCATCGCGTACGTGCTGCTGAGCAGCTCATCGAAGCAGACGCTCACGATCTGGCTCGCGTCCTTCACCACTCAGCACGGGACGGACTGGGGCGGCTTGATGGCCGGCGCCACGCTCACGGCCCTGCCGGTGGTGGTTTTCTTCCTGCTGGTGCAGCGGCACGTCGCGGGCGGATTGACCGCCGGCGCTGTGAAGGGCTGAGCGTGGAGTCGATCGAGCTGCTTGCGGATCGATGCCTCCTTCCTGGCTTCACCGGAACCGAACCGCCCGATTGGGTGAGACGCCGCGCCGCCGCGGGCATCGGAGGCTTCTGCCTGTTCGCGCGCAACATCGTTTCTCCCGAGCAGGTCGAACACCTTTGTTCAACCCTGCATGCAGAGAGTCCCGGCCTGGTGATCGCGATCGATGAAGAGGGCGGCGACGTCACCCGCCTCGAGGCTTCGACCGGCAGCTCCTATCCCGGCAACCTGGCCCTCGGCGTGGCCGGTGATGCCGGGCTGACGCGGGCGGTGGCGAGGTCGATTGGAATGGATCTGGCCCGAGCCGGCATCGACATGAACCTGGCGCCGGTGGCGGACGTGAACAGCAACCCGCTCAACCCGATAGTCGGAGTCCGCTCGTTCGGCTCGAACGCGTCGGCTGCAGCAGAGCAGACGGCGGCTTGGGTCGAGGGACTGCAGAGCGCAGGCGTCGGTGCTTGCGTCAAGCACTTTCCCGGCCACGGCGATACCTCGGTCGACTCACATCTGGCCCTTCCAGTCGTGGGGGAGGACCCGCCGGCTGCGGCACTGCTCCCATTCCGTGCCGCGATCGCGGCTGGAGCGCGCGCAGTC
Organism: Chloroflexota bacterium; assembly: GCA_005881025.1. Lineage (GTDB taxonomy): Bacteria > Chloroflexota > Dormibacteria > Dormibacterales > Dormibacteraceae > CF-54. The sequence goes on from VBFO01000006.1 coordinate 9,718, forward strand.
ATGAGCGGGCACGTCGTGGTGCGTTCGGTCGATGCGGCCCCGGCCACGATCTCAGCCGCTGTGATGACCCGGATGCTCCGCAGCGAGCTCGGGTTCGCCGGACTTGCGGTGACCGACGGTCTCGAGATGCAGGCGATCACGCGCGAGCTTGCCATCGCTGAAGCTGCGGTGCGCGCGATCGCTGCCGGTTGCGACCTTGTTTGCGTAGGCGGCGGTCTGGCTGATGAGGCGACCGCGATCAGCCTGCGTGATGCGCTGGCCGCCGCTGTTCATGCCGGCAGTCTCAGCGAGGAGAGGCTTGTCGAGGCCGCCTCCCACGTGAGCTCGTTCGCCGCATGGCGTTCCAGGCAGCCCCGCCAATCTGAGATTCCCGACCGCGAGGTCGGGCTCGTCGCCGCCCGTCGAGCCCTGCGCATTGATGGCCACGTCCGCGTTGATGATGATGCCCTCGTGATCCAGCTCGATCCCGAGCCATCGATCGCCGCCGGGTATATCCCGTGGGGCGTCTCGGAGCCGCTGGCTCACCGCGGGGTCAGGCTATCGACGGTGATCCTGCGCGACGCAAGGGCTGCCGTCGAAAGGCACCTGGCCGAAGCCGCAGGACGAACCGTGGTGTTGACCGTCCGCGACCTTCACCGCCACCCGTGGCAGCTCGCCATCGCCGACTCTGTCCTGTCACGCCGGCCCGACACAGTCCTGGTCGAGATGGGTCTACCCGCGTGCCGCCCGCAGGCGGCTTTGTCTTACGTCGCGACAAGCGGTGCGGCGCGGGTCTGCGCCATCGCTGCAGCGGAGGCGATGCGGCCTTGAGCGAAGAGGTGCACCGCCACGCGGCACGTCTCGACAGCATGAGCGAGGTCGAGCTGCTCGAGCTGATGAACGACGAGGACGGCAACGCGATCGCGGCCGTGCGGGCACAGATCCCGAGCCTCGCCCATGCGATCGATCAGATCGCCGGCCGCATTAAGAATGGCGGGCGCCTTCACTACTTTGGTTCTGGAACGAGCGGCAGGCTCGCCACTCTTGATGCCGCGGAATGCGCTCCGACATTCGGCGTCGATCCTCAGCTGGTGATCGCGCATGCCGCTGCCGACGGCGAGGCCGAGGACGACCGCGACCTCGGCGTGAGCGACGCCCGTTCGGCCGGGCTGACGACGCGGGACACCCTGGTGGCGGTAAGCGCGTCAGGCAGCACCGCTTACGTGCTTGGCGCCGTCGAACACGGACGAACATCTGGCGTTCTCATCGTCGCGGTCACGTGTGCGCCGGGCTCGATGCTCGGTCGGGTCGCAGACATCGCGATCGAGGTCGCCGTTGGGCCGGAGGTGATAGCGGGATCGACACGCCTCAAGGCCGGCACGGCGCAGAAGGTGGCGCTGAACATGCTCAGCACGGGAGTGTTCACGCGCCTCGGCCACACGTATCGCGGCCGGATGGTCGGTGTCACGGCCGCCAACGCGAAGCAGCGCGGACGGGCCTTGCGACTCGTGGTTGATGTCACCGGCGCCGGCGAGACGGCCGCCTCGGACGCCCTCGCGCAAGCCCATGGGAACGCGAAGATCGCCATCCTCATGCTGCGCTGCCGGCTCTCGACGGTCGATGCAGAGGCGCGGCTTTCCGCAGCTCGCGGGGACCTCGCGGCTGCCCTCGGCGAGAGGCGGCACGCGTGAAGACGCTCATCCGCGGCCGTGTGCACGGCCTGAAAGGCGAGTCCGCCGGTGTCCTAATCGAGGGAGCGGTCATCACGTGGATCGGGCGCGGCTCAGCCCCGGAACACCCAGACGAGGAGGTCCAGCTTGCTGCCGGCGAGCTGCTCGCACCGGGCTTCATCGACCTTCAGGTCAACGGCTTTGGCGGACACGACGCCGCCGAAGGTCTTGACGCGATCGGCGCCATCGCTGACGCACTGCCCACCACCGGCGTGACCGCGTTCCTTCCGACCTTGATCTCGGCGCCTGTCAAGTCTGGGGCCGAGTTCGCGGCCTCGGTGTCCGGGGCGGAGAGCAACGGTGCTCGTGTGCTGGGCGCGCACATCGAAGGCCCTTTCATCAACCCGTCGTTTCGAGGCGCACACGATCGTTCATGCCTGGCCGAACCGACGCCGGAGCAGGTCGAGGTGATCGCGCGGGCGAGGCCGCGGCTGGTGACGCTCGCGCCTGAGCTCCCGGGAGCCCTCGAGGCGATCGCGAGGCTGCGCCGGCGTGGCGTCGTCGTCAGCGCGGGTCACACCGGTGCGGATTTCGAGCAGGGCGGCCTGGCGATCAAAGCCGGGATCCGCTTCGGCACGCACATCTACAACGCCATGCCGCCGGTCCATCACCGGCGGCCGGGCATCGCGCTGGCGCTGGCGCTCGACCGGCGCGTCACCGTCGGTCTCATCGCGGATGGGCTGCATGTTCATCCGTCCGTCATGCAGCAGCTCGTGAGCGTCAAGGGCACGTCGCGCATCGCGCTCACGACTGACCAGACCGCGGCCGCCGCCTCAGCACCGGGCAGCTTCCAGCTCTCGGGCCGTCGGGTGTACAGCGACGGAATGGTGGTGAAGCTCGAGGACGGCACACTGGCCGGAAGCGCATCGACCATGGACGACCTCGTGCGACGCACCGCCCAGCTGCCCGGTATGAGCGCGGAGCGCGCGATCACGATGGCGTCGTCGGTCCCCGCTCGCGTGCTCGGCGAGCGCCGGCTGGGACGCATCAGCGTCGGCGCATGTGCAGACCTGGTGGTGCTGGATGCCGAGCTTCGCGTGCGCCAGACGTGGGTAGGCGGCCGCGTAAGGTTCAGGCGGTGAGCCGGTTCCGCGACGAGATCGGTCAGCAGCCTGAGATCGCCGCCCGGCTGCTTGCGCAGAGCGGCTCCGCGCTGGAGGCGATTGCGCGTGAGTTCGACGCGCACCGTCCGCGCGGTTTCGTCATCGCGGCGCGAGGCAGCTCCGACCACGCAGCGGACTACGGTCGGTACCTTTTCGGCCGGCGCCAACGGATGCTGGTGTCGCTGGCAGCGCCTTCGATGTTCACCCACTACGCAAGCCCGCCCAGCCTGGAAGGTCAGTGCGTGATTGGAATCTCGCAGTCTGGTGAGTCGCCTGATGTGATCGCGGTCATCGCAGAGGCAGCGCGTCAGGGCGCGCTCACCATCGCGATCACCAATGAGGCAGGCTCGCCGCTTGGAACGGCGGCCCGGCTCGTGGTCCCGATGCTCGCAGGTCCCGAGCTGAGCGTTCCCGCGTCCAAGACATATCTCGCCAGCCTGATGGCACTGGCAATGATCTCTGCCGCGCTCGCGCCTGATGCCGGCTTCCAGCGTGCCCTCGAGCAGGTGCCGGACAAGCTGCGTGAGGCCATGGATAAGGAAGAAGGCCTCGCCCCGCTGGCGCGGGCTCTCACAGGGCCGCGCGCGATAGTGCTCGGCCGTGGCTTCAATCTCTGCACCGCGGAGGAGGTGGCGTTGAAGCTCACCGAGACGAGCTACGTGCTCGCCCGCGCCTGGTCGGTGGCCGACTTCGTGCATGGCCCTATCGCCGTTGCCGAGCCCGGATTTCCGGTTCTGCTCGTCGGTGCGGGGGGCTCGGTGGCAAAGGACGTCGAGGCGATCGCGGCCAGGCTCACCGAGCTCGGCTGCCGAGTGATGGGGCTGTTCGACTGCACCTCGGCTCCCCTTCCACAGGATTCTGCCGTGCGCATCGACTCCGGCCTGCCGGAGGAGCTGACACCGCTGACGCTGGCCGTGCTCGGCCAGCTGCTTGCGCACCAGGTGGCGATCGCGAAGGGCGTGGATCCTGACGTGCCGAGGGCGCTCCGCAAAGTCACCCGCACCTGGTGACAGACGATCAGGTCCTCGGTCTCGACATCGGTGGTTCGTCGAGCCGGGCGAGGCTGAGCGCCGGCGGAAGGACGCTCGCCGAGGCGTCAGGCCTCGGCGCGAACGCAGTGGAGATCGCGCCGCGTCACATCCAGGCGAGGCTCACCGCGCTCATCGACGAGCTTGGCTCGCCGCGGCCGACCGCTTGCTGCGCGGGCGCCGCCGGAGCCGAGGTTCCCGCCGGCAAGAGGCGTCTCGAGCGACTGCTGGCCCGCCTGCTTCCTGGCTGCCGGGTGGAGGTCGTGCACGACGCGCGTCTCATCCTCGCTGCGGCCGGGCTCGACATCGGCATCGCGCTCATCGCGGGCACCGGATCGGTGGCGTACGGCCGCGACGAGCGCGGCGCTGAGGCGAGGGTCGGTGGATGGGGTTGGTTGCTCGGAGACGAGGGGAGCGGCGTCTGGCTGGTGCGCGAGGCTGCGCGGGAATTGATGCTGCGTCGCGAGTCAAACCAGCGTCTCGGTGCCCTCGGTGACCGAATGCTGGCCGCCACTCAGTCGCGTGAGATCCTCGAGCTGACGGGCAAGCTCCATGCAATGCGTGAACCGGGACGCTGGGCCGCGCTCGCGGGCGCCGTGTTCGACGCGGCCGACACGGACGAAGGCGCGGCGCGCGTGCTCGAGCGTGCGGCTGACGCGCTGGCGGTTCTCGTCGATCGGGTACGTGAGCGCCTCGAGGTGCAGGGTCCGGTGGTTCTGGCCGGCGGGTTGCTTCTCAATCAGCCGCGCCTCGAGCTGCTCGTGAAGGCTCGCGTCGGCGATGCGGTCAGCCTTGCCGATCCTCCAGTCGCTGGAGCGGTCCGAATCGCCGAGCGTCTTTAACCGGTATCCTCGATCGCTCATGGGATCCCCTGCGCCGCCCGAGATCATGTCGGGCGAAAGTCCCGAAGCGGTCATGCTCTGGGCTCACAGCAAGTTCTCGCGGCTTGCCCTGGTGGCGAGTCTGCAGGCCGAGTCGTCAGTGCTCATCGACATGGCTTCGCGTGCCGGTATCGGAGTGCGTGTGATCACGCTCGACACCGGGCGCCTTCCGCAGGAGACCCACGACATGATCGATCGAGTGCGCGACCGCTATCGGATCAGCGTCGACGTCATCGTTCCGGATGCGGCCGATGTGAAGCAGCTGGTGCATGAGCATGGAACCAATCCGTTCTACCGCTCGCCTGACCTACGCCGTCTGTGCTGTGAGGTGCGCAAGTCGCGCCCGCTCGCCGGGGCTCTGATCGGGTTCGACGCATGGCTGACCGGCGTGCGCCGCCAGCAGGCTTCAACCCGATCCGAGACTCAGGTCGTGGCGGAGGACCTCGAACATCCTGGCCTGACCAAGGTGGCTCCGCTGGCGGCGTGGTCGAAGGACCAGGTCTGGTCCTACATCCACGAGCACGACGTGCCGTACCACTCGCTCTATGACCGCGGCTATACGTCTATCGGCTGTGCTCCATGCACGCGTGCGACCAGCGCCGGCGAGGACGAGCGAGCAGGGCGCTGGTGGTGGGAGAACGATGAGGTGAAGGAGTGCGGCCTGCACTGGACCCCCGACAACCGGCCGCTGCCGATCGTTCACCATGAGTAAGGAATGACGAACGAGGCGGGCCTCTCCGACGAGCATTCCGTCAGCGTCGAGCGGCTGACCAAGACCTTCCCTCATGGCGACCGGATGCTGGTGGCCCTGCAGGAAGTCACTCTCGAGGTGCAGGCAGGTGAGTTCGTCTGCGTGGTGGGCGCTTCAGGGTCCGGCAAGAGCACCTTGCTCAACGTGCTCGCGGGTCTGGAGGGAGCGACCGCAGGCCAGGCTCATGTGCACGGGCGCATGGCCCTCATGTTTCAGGAACCGGCACTGCTGCCATGGCTAACGGCGGCCGAGAATGTCGAGCTGGCGCTGGAGCTCCGTCACGTAAGACGGGCGGAGCGAAAGGCGACGGCTCAGGAGCTGCTCGAGCTGGTTCATCTGCACGGCTTCGAGAAGCGCCGGCCACACGAGCTTTCCGGCGGCATGAAGCACCGCGTGGCCCTGGCTCGAGCGCTGGCACAGGATGCAGACGTGCTCCTGATGGATGAGCCGTTCGCGGCGCTCGACGCCATCACCCGCGACTTGCTCCACGAGGAGCTGCTCCGTCTGTGGAGCTCCAAGGGGCTCACCATTCTCTTCGTCACGCACAACGCCCGGGAGGCTGTCCGCCTTGGCGACCGGGTGCTCGTCTTTACGAGCCGGCCTGGCAGGGTCGCCCACGAGATCCGCGTCGACCTGGCGCGGCCGCGCAGCCTTGATTCGCCTGAGCTCGCCGTCATCGCAGGCCGGATCACTGAGCGCCTCAAGCAGGAGACGCGTCTGCGTGTCGGCTGAGGCTCGGCCGAAAGCCCTTGGCGAGAGATTTCGGCGATCCAGGTGGTCCAGATGTGGGTGAAGCGTCGAGCAGCGCAGCGAGCGCATCGTGGTGATGCGTGAGCGAGCAGCGGAGGAGCTGAACCCGTAGATGGGCCGCATGGGCGCCGAAGATCCGTCAAGGGCCTTTCCGACCGAGCCTCCGCCGCTGATCGAGCCTCTGGCTGCGGCCGAGCTCGCCGCACCCGCGGAGACGCTGGCCGAGCCGAGCCAGCCCAGACAGCCGGGACGGTTCCTTTCGTGGCTCTGGCCGAAGCTGGCCGCAGTCGCGCTGGGTCTTGGCATCTGGCAGGTGGTGGTGTGGTCGGGTTGGAAACCCGACTACGTCCTCCCGGGTCCGCTCCCGGTCTTTCAACGCCTGGCACAGGACCTGGGCCAGGCCGACTTCTACACGGGCGTCGCCGTCACGATGCGGCGGGCGCTGACCGGGTACGCGATCGCGGTGGTGATCGGCAGCGCAGTCGGGCTGCTCGTGGCGCGGGTGCCCATCGTCCGCAAAGCGGTGGGGCACGCCATCCTGGGCCTGCAGTCCATGCCCTCGATCGCGTGGTTCCCGCTCGCGATCCTTCTCTTCCAGCTCAGCGAGGGCGCGATCCTCTTCGTGGTCATCCTCGGGGCAGCACCAGCGGTCACAGTCGGCCTCCTGAGCGGCGTCGACCATGTGCAGCCGCTGCTGGTGCGTGTCGGGAGGGTCATGGGCGCTCGCGGCCTGGGCCTCTACCGCTACGTGATCCTTCCCGCCGCCCTACCTGGATTCGTGAGTGGCCTCAAGCAGGGCTGGGCTTTCGCATGGCGCAGCCTGATGGCCGGCGAGATCATCGGAGTCGTCTCTCATGTGCCGTCACTGGGTCAGCAGCTGCAGGTGGCCCGTGACTTCGCCGACGCCGAGCAGCTGCTCGCGCTGATGATCGTGATCTTCGTGATCGGCGTGGTGGTGGATCTCGCATTTGGCTTCGCCGACCGTTCCATCCGCCGGCGCTGGGGCCTCCTCGCTTAGCGCGACGGTGGCAAGGCTCATCTACGCCGCCCTTTCGTCGCTGGATGGCTACGTAGCAGACAGCCAGGGCAACTTCGACTGGGCCGCACCGGATGAAGAGGTGCACGCCGCCGTCAACGACATCCTGCGGCCGGTAGGAACTCATCTCTACGGACGCCGCATGTATGAGGTGCTGGTCGCGTGGGAGACGATGGAGACCGCGGGACAGTCCCCCCTGATCCGGGACTTCGCCGAGATCTGGCGTTCAGCCGACAAGGTCGTCTACTCGAGAACATTGAAGAAACTCTCGAGCGCCAGGACGCGGATCGAGCGCGATTTCGACCCTGAGACCGTCCGCAAGCTGAAGGCAGCCGCCCGGCGAGACCTCAGCATCGGAGGTCCCGAGCTGGCCTCGCTCGCGTTCCGCGCGGGGCTTGTCGACGAGTGTCACCTGTTCCTGGCGCCCGTCGTGGTGGGCGCCGGCAATCGGTCGCTGCCCACAAGCGGGTTCTTGAGGTTCGAGCTGCTGGGCGAACGCCACTTCAAGAGCGGCTTCGTGCAGCTGCACTACCGGACGCCGGCTAGGTAGGCGGCGTCTCGCTGAGCCTGCTGCGCAGGCGCTCCAGCTCGTTCGACGCCCACTCAGAGTCCAGCTCGTAGCTCCGCTCGCGACTCCAGGCGAGGATTGCCTCCCACTCGCTGATGGCATCGGGGATGCGCCCTAGCCGCTCGAGCAGGAACGCCCGGCTGAAAAGGGCCGAGATGGTATTCGGGTCGAGGGAGGCCGCTTGCCTCCAGGTGGCGAGCGCCTCGTCGACCATGCCCAGGCCGGCCTGGACCGTGCCGCTCTGCTCGATCAGGCCTGGATGATCGGGGGCAAGTGTCAGCCCGGCGGCCACGATGACATTGGCTCGTGCAAGGTCGCCCGCGCGCAGGTAAGCCTCAGCCAGCAGCCGGTGCGAGCTCACGTCGTTTGGCCTGGCGGCGAGGCGCTCCTTGTAGGTGCTGATCGCATCCTCGACATCGCCGAGGGCGGCCAGGGCCACGATGAGCTGCAGGTGCGTCTTCTCAGCGTCCGGCTCCAGCACCAGCGACCGTCGGTACCAGCCGAGCGCCTCGCGCATGGTGACTCGGGCGCGGCTGAACAGGATGTACCCGCGATCGCGAAGGAGCTGGGCATTCTCGCCCTTGGCCAGCTCAGAGTCGAGTGCTTCTATGGCCCGCTGGAACGAGTCATCGTCCTGCCGTACCTCGTACGCCGTCACGAGGGCTGCGATGTCCGTTCCCATGACTTCATTATTGACATGCAGATGCGGGCTCTGCGGATCGTCATCGCGCTCGCGGTCGTGTTCGCGGGCCTCCTGACCTGGAATTACTTCCGCACGATCCCGGCCGCCTCTGCCTCCACGTCGCTGCCGGTCCAGACCGTGATCGCCGGCGAAGCACCCCAGCTGCCATGGCCGAGCATCGGCTCGGCGGCGATGGGCGTGAGCGGGCTCGGCGCGATCGCGACGTCAGGCAACGAGCAGCCGATCCCGGCGGCGAGCGTGGCCAAGGTGATGACAGCGCTCGTGGTGCTGACCGACAAACCACTCCAGGCCGGTGCGCCAGGGCCGGCGCTGACGATGACCGGTGACGACGTCCAGACCTATCAAACCGACAACGCCCAGAACCAATCGGCGGTTCCAGTCCGTGAGGGCGAGGTGCTTTCGGAGCTTCAGATGCTCCAGGGCATGCTGATCCCGTCGGCCAACAACTTCGCGCAGACGCTGGCACGCTGGGACGCGAGCTCGGAGAGCGCCTTCGTCGACCGGATGAACCAACGCGCCAAAGCCCTCGGGCTCGTGAACACGTTGTTCGCGGATCCCGCGGGCATCTCGCCGGACACCGTCAGCACTGCGAGCGACCTGATGAGGCTTGGCATGGCTGCGATGAAGCTGCCGGTCTTCGCCGCCATCGTTCAGCTGCCGCAGGTCAAGCTTCCCGTCGCCGGCGTGGTCTACAACGTGAACAGCGTCATCGGCAAGGCGGGGATCATCGGCATCAAGACGGGATCGGGCCTGCAGACAGGCGCGAACTTTCTGTTCGCGGCGGCCGTGACCGTGAGCCAGCATCCGATCACGATCTTCGGATGCGTCATGGGCCAGCCGACTCTGAGGATCGCGTTCGATCGCGCGCAGAAGCTCATCTCCGCGTTGAAGTCAGGGCTGTCAGTGAAGCGTGAGATCGCGCGCAACCAGGCGATCGGTGCTTACGCGACGGCGTGGGACCAGCACTCCGACCTGCTGTCGACAAGCGACGTCCTCCTGGTGGAGTGGCCGGGGATGATCCTCCGCCAGCAGCTGGAGGCTCCGGCGCTTGCGATCGACAGACCGATCTCACCCGGCACGCGGGAGGGCACGCTGCACATCACGCTCGGGGACTACAGCCTTGACATCCCGGTCGTCACTTCCCAGCAGCTGTACCCGCCGGGCCGCCTGTGGAGGGTCACGCGCTTACCCGGAAACTAGCGTGGCATGGGCGGGCGGGCTCATCCCGACCGCATACATCGCCGTTTGAGCACAAATACACGTAATTCCCGCGTTTTAACGTGTGATTGCGCACAAACGCGGAGACCGCGGCTGTCAGCAGGCCCAGTCGTGGTCCAGGTGATTGAAGGTGTGCTGAACCAACCAGACGGGGACGGTCACCTCGGGCAGGAAGGACCGCGAGCACGACCCGCCTGCGAACCAGATGGCACTCAAGTATCCAGGCATCGCCAGCACCCCCGTGATCATCAGCCACATCGCCGGTGATGAGTAGATGCCGACCGGAAGATCGGTCTGCGAAAGGCGTGTGACGGCCCCCTGCAAGGTGAAGCGGTTGAGGTTCAGCTGCTGCGACCACTTGTTGAGGATCTCGACGTCGAGCCACCACATCGAGATGCTCGAGGCGCCGAGCGCGTAGGCGTACCTGATCGACGTCTCAGCCTCGCTGCAGCCGATCGCCCAGGCTTCGCGCTCGATGTCCATGCCGGTGATCGAGTGCGCCTGATGCCGGCAGCCGGACGTGATCAAGTATCGGTACTGAGGCAGGTAGCCCGTGTTGAGGTATAGCGACGGCGGCGCGGAGCGCGGCGCGTTTGCGTACTGATCCATCATGCAAAGGTTGCCGCTGAAGGGCGCGCCTCCGTTGACGCCGATGACCGCGAACGATCCTGCGGATGGCATCGGACTGCCGCACTGAGGCCAGGAGATGTCGTATCCCTTCTCACCCGGCGTGTAAGGATCGCCCATCGCACGAGCATGAATCGTGGTGGCGAACAGCAGCAGGATTGCGGTTCCTAATGCGCAAGCAGCGCGCATCTTTGACGCACCCCCCAGGTCAGGGAATACCCGCTAGTACCAGCTTAGACTGCTTTAGAAACTCCCACCAGCAGCCCTTTACCTTGTAACCATTCGGCGATGGCATCGCTAGCTGGCTTGTCGAGCGCCGCGATCGGGGGCGCGAGCCAGGGTTCACAGATCTTCATCGCCGAAAGCGCGGCCTTGATCGAACCGGGAAAGACACCGCCGCGGAGGCGCAGGATCAGCTGCACCACCTCGTCCTGGTGGGTCCGCGCAGCCTCGAGCTCCCCCCGCCGGAACTCGTCATGGATGCGCACTATCCACTGAGGCGCGACGTTCGCGCCGCCGCAGATGGTGCCCGACGCCCCCATCACGAGTGAAGGCAACAGCATCGTGTCGCTACCGGTGAAGGTGCGAAACCGCGGGAGGTCGCGCATCAGGATGCACACACGCTCGAAGTACTCGAAGTCGCGGCTCGAGTCCTTGATGCCGGCGATGGCGCCCTCGTGTGCGAGGGCGGAGACGGTCTCCGGCTCGGCCACGATCTTGGTGTTCTGCGGGATGTTGTAGAGCAGGATCGGGATGCGGCTCTCCGCAGCCAGGGCGCGGTAGAAGGCCAGCACCGAGGCCTGATCGATCGGGTAGTAGAACGGTGGCGTGACCAGGGCTGCGGCGGCGCCTGACCTTGCCGCGGCCTCCACCTCCGCCATCGCCGCTCGAAGGTGACTCTGAGCCACGCCACAGATCACGGGCACGCGTCCGCGAGCGGCTTCCATCACGGCGCTCAGCATCGCCCGGCGCGAAGGCTCGTCGAGGGACGCGATCTCGCCAGTGGACCCGAGCACCAGCAGGCCGGTGACGCCGCCATCGACCACGTGCTCGACCAGCCGAACCACTGCCGGCTCGTCGACAGACCCACCCTTGGTCAATGGCGAGACGAGCGCAGGAAGGACGCCGACAAGCTCGTCGATGTTGCCCACGCGTTTAGGCTAATCGCTGAGCCACATGAAGCTGCTGATGTTCGAGCTCTCCGGCGACAGGCGCCTCGGAGCCTTGAGGCCCGGTCATGAGCAGGAGCTGGTCGATCTAAGCCCGGTCGCGCACGACCTGCTTGCGCTCATCGACGCAGGCGAGGAAGGTCTGGACGAAGCGCGGCGCTCAATCATCAAGCCGGCCGGCGCCGTGCACTCACTCGAAAGCGTGAGACTGTTGCCACCACTGGACCCACCGCGCGGGAACATCATCGGCATCGGCCGCAACTACCAAAAGCATGCTGAGGAGACGGCGGCCGGCAACCATGCTGCCGAGCCCCCCACCGTATTCACCAAAGCGATCACCTCCATCACCGGTCCGACCGACGACATCGCCGTCGACCCAGCGGTCAGCGACAAGATCGATTGGGAGGTCGAGCTGGCTGTCGTGATCGGCCGTCGTGGGGCCAACATCGACCGCCAGAACGGCTTTGATCATGTCTTCGGCTACATGGTGATCAACGACGTCAGCGCCCGCGACATCCAGATGGGATGGGGCGGCCAGTACTTCAAAGGGAAGAGCCTCGACCGTTCCTCTCCGATCGGACCCTGGGTGGTGACCAGGGACGAGATCCCGGAACCTCAACGGCTTGGACTGGCCCTGAGGGTCAACGGGCAGCTGAAGCAAGATGGCAACACCAGGGACATGATCTACCCGGTCGACGCGCTGGTCGAATGGACGTCGAAAGGGATGACGCTGCTGCCGGGCGCCGTCATCGCTACGGGCACCCCGGACGGCGTCGGGTTCGCACGGACCCCGCCCGAGTTCCTGAAACCTGGCGACGTCATGGAGACCGAGGTCGAGGGAATCGGAGCGCTGACGAACCGGATCGTGGCCGCGAAGGCTCGCGCCTAGAGGATCGCCTTACCGGTCTCAGGGTCGAACAGGTGCACGCGCCTGGTATCGACGACGAGCCGGATCCTGTCGCCGGGCGAAACATGCAGGTTGGGATCGACCCTCGCGGTGACGGCGCTGTCCGTGCCGACCAGCCCGTAGACGAACTGGTCGGCGCCGAGCACCTCGGTCACCTCCACCTTCATGTCCAGTCCGGAGGCCCCGTTGGTGGTGCCCTGCGATGTTTCGTCGCGCAGACGCTCCCTCATCGCCTCAGGACGCAGACCCAGGATCCCTTTCTCGACTCCTGGTGCTGACGGCAGCGGGACCTCGAACCCCGAGGCTTTGGCAGTCTTCCCCTGCACGGTGACAGGGATGAAGTTCATCGTCGGGCTGCCGATAAATCCCGCGACGTACATGTTGGCCGGTTGGTCGTAGATCTCGCGAGGCGGTGCCACCTGCTGCAGCACGCCGTCGCGCATGACCGCAATCCGGTCGCCCATCGTCATCGCCTCGACCTGGTCATGGGTGACATAGATGAAGGTCGCGTGCAGCGCGCGGTGCTGCTTCTGGAGCTCGATGCGAGTCTGCACTCGGAGCTTGGCGTCCAGGTTCGAAAGTGGTTCGTCGAGCAGGAACGCCTGCGGCTCGCGCACGATGGCTCGGCCCAGCGCAACGCGCTGGCGCTGACCGCCTGACAGCTGGCGCGGCTTGCGGTTCAGGAGCGGGCCCAGCTCGAGTATCTCGGCCGCCTGCTTGACGCGGCGGTCGATGTCCGCCTTCGGCGTGCCGCGCATGCGCAGGCCGAAAGCCATGTTGTCCTGGACTGTCATGTGCGGGTAGAGCGCGTACGACTGGAACACCATCGCGATATCCCGATCGCGCGGCGGCATGTCGTTGACGACCGTGTCGCCGATCCGGATCTCTCCATCGCTGATCTCTTCCAGGCCCGCAAGCATCCGGAGCGCAGTCGATTTGCCACAACCCGAGGGGCCGACCAGGACCATGAACTCGGTGTCCTTGACCTCGAGGTTGAAGTCGTTGACGGCCAGGGTGCCGCCTGCGAATCTCTTAGTTACGTGGTCGTAGGTGACTGAGGCCATGGTCCCGTAATCCTAAGCAGAACTCAACGGGTTGGAAACCACGGCCTCGACCGCCTCACGGAGATGTGCGGCTGTGTCCTCCGGCCGTGTGTCGTTCACGAAGGTTCCCGCTCCCAGCTCAACACCGGCCAGGTACTTGAGCCTGTCGTGGCGCCGGTGTGGGGGATAGAACTCGACGTGAAGGTGAGCCTCCGGCCATGCACCGCCGTCGGAGGGCGCCTGATGCATCGCCATCACGTACGGCGTCGAGAAGCTGAAGTGGTGGTCGTACGCTCGCGCGATCCGCAGCAGCGCGTCAGCCAGATCGGCGCGGCCCTCCGCATCCAGATCCGCGATCGACGCGACGTGCCTTCGCGGATACACATGCACCTCGTACGGCCACCGGGCGGCGTTGGGCACAAAGGCGACAGTGCCGCCGTCGGAAAAGACGCTGCGCGGACCCGCCGCCTCGCGCTCGATCTCCTCGCAGTGAAGGCACCTGCCGGTTGAGTCGAGATGCTCTCGGGCAGCCTCGAGCTCTGCCGCCGCGAAGGGAGGCACGAACGGGAGCGCATAGATCTGGCCGTGAGGATGGTGCAGCGTGACGCCAACCTCCTCCCCTTTGTTCTCGAAGATGTAGACGTACTGGACCTCCGGCCGGGAACCGAGGTCAACGTAGCGATCCGCCCACACGTCGATCAGCAGCTGAACCCTATCGGCCGGGAGCTGCGCCAGCGTCAGCTCGTGCACCGGCGTGTAGACCACCACCTCGCAGCCCGTCGAGGAAGGACGCACCGGCCTGTCGCCGACCCGGTCGGGACCGAAGGCTGGAAAGCGGTTCTCGAACACGACCACCTCGAAGGTGTCGAGCGGCACCTCCGAGCGACCGTTCGGTCCAGATGGGCATAGGGGGCAGAAATCGGTCGGCAGGAAGGTGCGGTCGTTGCGCTCGGTCGCATACGCAACCCACTCACGGCGCAGCGGATCGAAGCGGAGCTCAGGCATTCGGCTCGGGCTTCGGAGCCTGTCGCGCGTATGACAGCAGATAGCGTCCGTCCGGAAGCTCGAGGTCGACGCGGGCAAGGCGCGTCACGGCCACACGACGCGGCGGCTTGACGCCGTCAGTCGCGGGGCGCCCGTCAGGCGATCTTTTCACGATCGTTCACCTGTGCCACCTTCACATCGACTCCAGCCGCCCGAATGGCATCCAGCTCGTTGGCATGCGCGCTCGAGTCGGTGATCAGAGTGTGCACCCGGCCGGTGGGCACGGTCTGGCACATCGTCTCCTGACCGATCTTCGTGTGGTCGGCGAGGACGACGACTTGCTGAGCCGCACCTGCGAGTGCGCGATCCATCGCGGCGACGACCGGGCTCGGCGTGCTCAGTCCGCGCTCGGCGCTGAAGCCATTGCCGGAAATGAACGCCTGTGACGCGCGCAGAGATCGAACGGACTCCTCCGCCGCCGGCCCGACCAGCGCGTGTATGGAGCGACGAAGCGTGCCGCCGGTCAGGATCACCTCCACGTGCGGCGCTTCCATCAGCGCCTGCGCCACCAGCAGCGAGTTCGTCACCACGGTGAGCTCCGGCGAGCTCACCAGGAGCCGGGCCAGAGCCTGAGTGGTGGTACCCGGGCCGAGGAGGATGGCCTCCCCCGGGCGGACCATCGCGGCCGCGATCTCCGCGATGCCGGCCTTCTCGACGCCGGCCTGCCGCGCCTTCTCCGAGTAGCTCGGCTCGTGACCGAGAGCTGCCGGCAGGACGGCACCGCCATGGGTCCTGACTAAAAGCCCGTCCTTCGCCATCGAGCGGAGGTCCCTCCGCAATGTGATCTCGGTCGTCCCCAGCGTCTGCGCCATCTCGGCGACCGAGACGGCGCCGCGGGCGCGGATGCTCTCCGCTATGAGCCGCCTGCGTTCCAGGGCGAGCATGTCCGCAGGATCGTACTCCAACGATCACATTCGATCAATATCGGCCACAAACGGAAGTGAACTGTTGACAAAACTGACCGAATGAGTATCGTTCGCCATTGTTCGCGGTCCGAACGTGCTTTGAAGCATGGGCACAGTGCCCACATCTGATCGAGGTGAGGAGGAAGTCCATGGGTGATTCAAGGGAAGCAAAACGAGTGGCCGCGAGGCTCCAGGCACGCAGCCTCGAGCTTCCATACGTAGGAGAGGTGCCTCTGAACCTCGACCTTTCGAGGCGGGACATGCTCAAGATCGCGGGCTACGGCAGCCTGGCCGCCTTCCTCGCCGCCTGCGGCTCGACCTCGACGACTGGCGGCAGCATCACGGCCACCGGCGGAAACATGTCTCTGGGCAGCTATGGGTCCGACCCCGGCTCGAAGGCAGGGGTCAAGGCGATCGTCGACGCCTTCACGGCCGCCAACGGCGGCACCAAGGTGAAGCTGAACACGGTTGACCACGGCACCTTCCAGAACCAGATCACCTCCTATCTGCAGGGCACGCCGGAGGATGTGTTCACATGGTTCTCCGGACACCGGATGCGCTTTTTTGCGGACAAGGGCCTGGCCACGCCCATCGACGACGTATGGAACGCCGTCAAGTCGAACTACACCGCGGGCTTCGAGGCCTCGATCAAGGGCAACGACGGCCACGCGTATGCGGTTCCAACCGACTACTACCCCTGGGCGGTGTTCTATCGCAAGGATGTGTGGGCGGCCAAGAACTACACGGTGCCGACCAACTGGGACGACTTCAAGAAGCTCTGCGAGCAGATGAAGAAGGACGGCCTCACGCCGATCGCCTTCGCGGACAAGGATGGCTGGCCGGCGCAGGGCACCTTCGACATCCTCAACCTGCGCATGAACGGCTACGACTTCCACGTCAACCTGCTCACCGGCGCCAACGGGCAGAAGTGGACCGACCCGAAGGTCGCGCAGGTCTTCAAGAAGTGGTCTGAGATAACCCCCTACTACTCGCCAGGATTCAAGGGCCTCACGTGGGAGCAGGGCGCCGACCAGCTGTTGCGCAAGCAGGCCGGCATGTACCTGCTCGGACTCTTCGTCTCCGACGAGTTCAAGGCCAGCGGCAAACAGGCGGACGTCGACCAGCTGGACTTCTTCGCGTTCCCTGACGTGGGTTCGCAGTACGACGCCGAGAAGGCGCTCGACGCGCCGATCGACGTCTACATGGTGACCAAGAAGTCCCCGACTCTGAGCAACGACCTCGGCCAGGCCAAGGCCTTTATGGAGTTCATGGCCAAGGGCTCGACGCAGGTCCTGTACTGGAAGAACGCTCCGGGCTCGATCCCGACCGCGAACGATGCCGACACCAGCCAGTACCCGGCTCTCACCAAGAAGGCCGTCGACATCGTCAGCAAGGCTCAGAAGATCACGCAGTACTTCGACCGCGACTCCCGGCCCGACTACTCGGGCCCCAACGGGATGCAGGGGTTCCTGCTGCGGTTCCTGTCGAACCCGACCAGCGACACCACGAGCCTCCAGAAGGATATGCAGAGCTTCTGGGACTCACTTCCCCCCGAGTAAAGCCACCCATATCATCTGAACGTGGCTAACACCACGACGAACGCAGCCCCCGCCCGGGCCCGGCAGCCCGAGGCGGGGGCTGTCGCAATCCCGGCCCGGCGCCGGCGGTACACACTGCTGACGCGCCACGACAAGATCCTGCTGGCGTTGATGGTCGGCATACCTCTGACGCTGGACGTGATCCTCATCTGGGGGCCGACGCTGGCCTCGATCCTGCTGTCCTTCACCAACTGGGACGGCGTCGGCGACATCACCTCCAAGAACTTCGTCGGGTTGAAGAACTACCAGTTCATGTTCACGGGCTACACGCTGTTCTGGCCTGCCTTCACGCACAACCTGATCTGGCTGCTGTGGCTGACCCTGATCGCAACTCCGTTGGGGATGCTGTTTGCAGTGCTGCTCGATCGCGAGATCCGCGGTACGCGGGTATACCAGAGCGTGTTCTATCTGCCGGTAGTCCTGTCGCTGGTGGTCGTGGGCTTGATCTGGGAGCTCCAGTACACGCCCACCGACGGCTTCATCAACAACGCGCTGGGGTTGGTCAAGTCGGGCCACATCATCGACTGGCTCGGCGATTCGCGCATCAACCTCTACGCGATCCTTGGCGCCGCCAGCTGGCGGCACATCGGCTACATCATGATCCTGTACCTGGCCGGACTGAAGAGCGTCGACCCGTCACTGCGCGAGGCGGCTCGAGTAGACGGAGCGACCGAGGTGCAGACGTTCTTCAACGTCGTTTTTCCGGTGATGGCGCCGATCAACGTCGTGATAGTGGTCGTCACCGCGATCGAGGCGCTGCGCGCCTTCGACATCGCGTTCATCATCAACCAGGGCAAGAACGGACTTGAGCTGCTGTCGATCCTGATCACCAACAACAGCCTCAGTGAGGCGAGCCTGGTGGGCTTCGGCTCCGCCATCGCGGTGATCCTGCTCCTGATCTCGATGGTGCCAATCGTCATCTTCCTGACTCGCGTGATGAGGAACGCCTGATGGCGACCGCGACCGCCGTCGCCGGGGCGCGAATCCGCAGGACGCCTCGCGGGCGGCGCCTCAAACCTGCGCGCATGGTGCTGCACGCCTTCCTTTTTCTCGTGGCCATCCTGTGGCTGTTCCCGCTTGCGTGGGCGCTGTTCATGTCGCTGCGGACCTACGGCGACACCGCCCTGCACGGTTACATCTCGTGGCCAACCGACGGCCTGACCCTCACGAACTACCAGACCTTCTGGACCCAAGGCGAGCTACCACTCTTCTACTTGAACACCCTGTTGGTCGTCATTCCTGGGGTGACGCTGACCCTGATCCTCGCCTCGATGGTCGCCTTCTGCTGCACCCAGTTCAGCTGGAAGTTCAACCTGACGGTGCTGATGCTCTTCACCGCCGGAAACCTCCTACCACCACAGGTCCTGGTCGTCCCCCTCTACTTCATCTACACCCACACTCCGATAGCGATGTTGGGATCGATCGACATCGGGAGCTTCTCCTTCGCGCTGTTCAGCGACAACAACCTGCTGTACGACCAGTACATCGGGCTCATCCTCATCCATGTGGTTTTCCAGACCGGCTTCGCAACCTTTGTGCTCAGCAACTACATGAAAACGATCACAAAGGAGATTACTGAGTCGGCGCTCGTCGACGGCGCCAATGTCTTCAGGATCTGGTGGAGCGTCATCTTGCCCCTGTGCCGGCCGGCCCTGGCGGCCATGGCCACGCTGCTGTTCACGTTCATGTACAACGACTTCTTCTGGGCCCTCTTCCTGTTGAAGACCGGTGACAAGCGCCCCATCACCACGGCCCTCAACAACCTGCAGGGCGAGTTCTTCGTCAACAACAACCTGATCGCTGCGGGCGCCCTGGTGGCATGCATTCCGCCGATCCTGGTTTACATAGTGCTGCAGAAGCAGTTCATCTCCGGCCTCACGCTCGGATCGACGAAAGGCTGAGCACTCACCCTTCCGCCGCACTTCTAGGCGATCGCCTGCCGCACATGCTTTACGGCGGCGACTATAACCCTGACCAGTGGCCTGAGCGCGTGTGGGACGAAGACGTGCGCCTCATGCAGGAGGCGGGGGTCAACCTGGTCTCGCTGGGTATCTTTTCGTGGTCGCGGCTCGAGCCGGCCGCCGCCGAGTACGACTTCGGGTGGCTCGACCGGGTGATGGACCTCCTGCACGCCGGAGGCATCGCAGTGGACCTCGCCACCGCCACCGCCTCGCCCCCGCCATGGCTGTCGCACAAACACCCCGAGATGCTCCCGGTGCTGGCGGATGGCGTCCGCCTGTCGCACGGCGCGCGCCAGCACTACTGCCCCAGCAGCCCTGTCTACCGGTTCGCCACCCAGCACCTGGTCGAGCAGATGGCGAAGCGATACGCCAAGCATCCCGCGCTCGCCATGTGGCACGTGGGAAACGAGTACGGCTGCCATGTTCCCGCTTGCTACTGCGACGTTTCGGCTGCTGCGTTCCGCTCCTGGCTCGAGGAGCGATACGGCTCGATCGAAGACCTCAATCGCGCATGGGGCACCGACTTCTGGTCTCAGCGCTACTCGGGTTGGGAGGAGGTGCTCCCTCCGCGCAAGACCCCAACCTGGCCCAACCCGAGCCAGCAGCTGGACTTCATGCGCTTTTCCTCGGACGAGCTGCTGGCGTGCTACGAGGTCGAGCGCTCCGTGCTGACAGAGCACAGCCCTGGAGTCCCGGTGACAACGAACTTCATGCGCTTCTTCAAGCCGCTCGACTACTGGAAGTGGGCGGAACGGGAAGACGTGGTCAGCGACGACGTCTACCAGGACCCTGCCGATCCCGAGGCAGGGATGCGTTCTGCGATGGCCGGGGACCTCATGCGCTCACTCGGTCGCGGACGGCCCTGGGTGCTGATGGAGCAGTCGCCGAACCGAGTGAACTGGCGAGATGTCAATGTCGCCAAGGCGCCAGGACAGATGCGACTCTGGAGCTACCAGGCCATCGCGCACGGCGCGGACGGGGTGATGTTCTTCCAGTGGCGCCAGTCACGCGCTGGGGCTGAGAAGTTCCACAGCGCGATGGTGCCTCATGGGCCGGTGGCTTCCTCACCAACCTGGCGGGAGACAAGGCAGCTGGGGCAGGAGCTACGCCGATTGGATCCCGTGTGCGGAAGCCGTGTCGAGGCCGAGGTCGCCATCGTTCTCGACTGGGAGTCATGGTGGGCGCTGGAGCTCCCGTCGAAGCCGTCAACGCGAGTCGAGCAGGTCGACCAGCTGGAGCAGTACTACAGGCCCGTGTTCGCAGCCAACGTCGTCGCCGATTTCGTGCGCCCCGACCATGACCTGTCGGGCTACAAGCTCGTCCTGGTCCCGAATCTGTACCTGGTCAGCGACGCCGGCGCGGCGAGCCTGGTGTCTTTCGTCCGGGCCGGAGGCGCGCTCGTGATGTCGTTCTTCAGCGGAGTGGTCGACCCGTTCGACCACATCCGGCTCGGCGGTTACCCTGCACCCTTCGCATCGATGCTCGGCCTAAGGGTGGTGGACTGGCTGCCACTGAGCGATGACGACCACCTCACGGTGTCGTTCCCGGATGGAACACAGGGTCGTGGCGACCTGTGGTCGGAGCTCATTGAAACCACGGGCGCGGATGTGCTCGCCACGTTCTCAGGAGGCCGTCTCGACAAGCACCCTGCGGTGACGCGGCACAAGTTCGGCTCCGGCTCTGCGATTTACGTCGGGACGCGGCTCGATCAACCGGCGATGGGGCGGGTTCTGAGCTCGGTCTTCATCGACGCCGAGATTGAGCCTGCGATCGATGTGCCCTCCGGCGTCGAGGTGGTGCGCAGATCCGTGCCGCGCAGCTCGATCCTGTTTCTCCTCAACCACCGCGACGGCGCCGTGGACGTGCCGATCGCCAAAGCCGGAACCAATCTCATCGACGGCCATGAGGTGCACGCGGGCCTGCTCCGGCTGGGCCCTTACGGTGCAGCAGTCATCAGGGAAGGCTGGTAGCCACGACCACCCTGGTGAAAGACCCTTTTGGCGCCAAACGGGTGCTTGGCACCTTGGCGAACGACCCTTTTGGCACCAAACGGCTCGAATCGATCAGGCAACAAATGGTTAGCGACCCCTCCGGCCGCCATGCTCGTTGGGAGGAGTGAAGAGAACCGGGGCCGCGAGCACGCGGGCAAGAGGGGTTAGCGCATGGGGACGCTTCAGCAAGCCGGACAACATCTCCGCGACGAGCGCCACGACCGCCGGGTCGCAGGGCTCGCGATCGATATCGGCCGTCAGCTGGGCATGAGCGGGCAGCAGCTGGACGCCGTCGGCCGCGGTGGCCTGCTGCACGACATCGGCAAGCTCGGGATCCCGGCCGCGATCCTGGAGAAGACGTGCGCGCTCACCGAGCCAGAGTGGCGGGTGATGAAGACCCACCCCGAGCTCGGGCTCGCGATCCTTGGCGGCACCGGTCGCTACACCAGGGAGATGCTCGCAGTGCTCTACCACCACGAGCGGATGGACGGTAGCGGCTACCCGCATGGGCTGGCGGCGGCCGAGATCCCGATCGAGGCGCGGATCGTCGCCGTCGCCGACACTTATGACGTACTGACGTCCGATCGGCCTTACCGGCACGCGTTCACGCAGGTCGAGGCGCTCCGCCGCATCCTCGACGAAGCAGGGCCGCACCTGGATCCACGGGTGGTCGACGCACTGCTCCAGGTGCCCGCAGTCAACCCGCGCTATCTGTACGTGGCGTAGCTAGCCAGTATTTTGTAGACCGGCAGCCACTCCGTTCACCGTCAGCAGCAGCAGGCGCTCGGCGCGGGTTCCACCGCGGCCTTCCCGGAGCTCGTGCAGCGCGCGCAGCTGAAGCTGTGAGAGCGCGTCGACGTAGGGATTGCGAAGCTCGATCGCCCACGAGAGCACGCGACGGTCCTCGAGCAGCCGGCGATGCCCAGTCACCGCCAGCACACCTTTCAATGTCAGGTCGTACTCATTTAGCACGCGAGCCGTCAGCTCGGGTCTGCGACCGAGGGCGAGGTAGCGCGCCGCGATCAACCGATCCGTCTTGGCCAGGCTCATCTCCGCGTTGTCGAGCAGGACGTTGAACAGAGGCCACGACCTGTATGCCTCCTTAAGCCGAGACAGAGGAGCCGCGGCGATGCCGCTGCCAAGCCCGTACCACCCGGGCAGGTTCAGGCGCATCTGCGACCAGGCGAAGACCCAGGGGATCGCGCGCAGATCCTCGAGCGTGCGACCACCTGCGCGTCGTGCAGGTCGCGAGCCGATGCGCATGCGGCTCAGCTCGTCGATCGGGCTGACGCGCGCGAACCAGGACTCGAAGTCAGGAGACTCGACGAGCGTGCGATAGGCCTGGCGAGCGGCGGCGTTCACGGTCGCCGCCACGCCCGCGAAACGCCGGGCGGCGCGCTCGGCCCGCAGCTGCACGGGTCGCGTCGATGCCTCGAGAACTGCCGACGTGACCTGCTCGAGGTGGCGGCGCGCGATCGCGGGATTCGAGTAGCGCGCGAAGATCACCTCGCCCTGCTCGGTGACCTTGAACCGCCCGGCCACCGATCCCGGCGCCTGTGCTCGGACCGCTCGGTTGGCTGGACCACCACCACGACCAAGCGCTCCACCGCGTCCGTGAAAGATGGTCAACCGGATGCGGTGCGTGGACGCCCACCTGGCCAGCGCAGACTGCGCCTCGTAAAGAGCCAGGCTCGCAGAGGTCGGCCCGATCTCCTTGGCGGAGTCCGAATAACCAATCATCACCTCTAGCCGGCGGCCGGTGGCTTCGAGGCGACGCTGCACCGGCTCCAGCTCCAGCATGCCGTCGAGGACCGTCGTCGCGCTGCGCAGGGCCGCTTCGGTTTCGAAGAGTGGGATCACGTCCAGGACAGGGGCTGCTCCGCCGCAAGCAAGGTCGGCGAGGCGGTACACGCCGGCAATGTCCGCTGCATCGCGGGTGAAGCTGACGATGAATCGCCTCGAGGCTTCGGCGCCGAACCTTTCCTGAAGCCTCGACATCGTCCTGAAAATGTCGAGAACATCTGTAGTGGGGGAGAGCTGCGCGCTGTGCTGGCGTATCTCGAGCTCGGCGAGGTGAAGGCCAAACGTCTGCGCCTGCCAGATGAGGTGCTGCACCTCGCCGAACGCGATCCGCTGCGCGCCCGCCGATTCCAGTGACGCCTGGAGCATGACCAGGTCGGCGATCAGCTCACGCGCTCCGCGGTAGGCATCCTCGGATCGAAGCCGCGTCCCCCGGAGTCGCTCCGCGACGTGAAGCAGGAACTGGCGATGGGGCTCGCCTGGGGAGCGCTTCTCGAGCTCCGCTTGCCGGCGCGGGTCCAGGCGCCGAAGGGCTGACAGCCTCCGGCGGAGCGCCGGGCTTGCGGGCGTGGTGAGCGCGTCGGCCGTCAGCGAGCGGCCGATCCTGGTGGCCGCGTTCTCCAGGGCGATCAGCACGTGCTCCGCGTGGATCTCCATCGCCTCGGAGGTGACCGCCGGCGTGATGGCCGGATTGCCGTCCCGGTCTCCGCCAACCCAGCTGCCGAAGCGAAGGAAGGCGGGCACGAGCGACGGGCGGCGCCCGCTGCCGGCCGGATCCAGGGCGCGATCGAGGGCCCGATAGATCTCGGGCACCGCGCGAAAGAGCGTCTCGTCGAAAATCGAAGCCACCGCGCGCACCTCGTCCAGCGGAAGCAGCTGCGTCGACCGCAGCTGGCCTGTCCGCCACAGCAGGTCGATCTCCTCGAGCAGCCTGCGCTTACCCTCGACACGTTCATTGGTGGAGGCGGTGGGATCGTTAACCCGATCCAGCTGGTCGCCGACGCGCCTGATCGCTGTCACGACCGCGCGCCGCCGCGCCTCGGTCGGATGGGCGGTGAAGACGGGGTGCACCTCGAGGCCTTTGACGAGCTCCTGCATGCGCCGGCGGCCAAGCTGCCGCGATAGCTGGCGGGTGGTGGCCGCGAGCGATTCTGGAAGTGGCTCCGGTCCATGGTCCCGCTCACGCAGCACTCGTGCCCGGTGATGCTCTTCGGCGAGGTTGGCGAGATGGAAGTAGCAGGTGAAGGCGCGGGCCACCTGCTCGGCCCGCTCCACCGACCATGACGCCACGAGGTGCTCGGCAGCCCGCTCCTGCGTTGAAGATCCGCGCGCTGCGATGACCAGGCGGCGAAGCCTTTCGACGTCATGCAACAGAGATTTGCCGCCTTGCTCGGCGATCACCTGGCCGAGCAGCGCACCCAGGAGGCGCACGTCTCGCCGGAGCGGATCAGGAATCTCGCGCCGCGCAACCTCTCTGGCTGGGTGAGGCCGGCGTCTCACATCAGGTCAAGCGTGCGTACTCGAGCGAGTCCAGCAGCGCCTCCAGCGAGGCCTCGATGATGTTGCTCGAGCACCCGACGGTGGCCCACCTGCGCGATCCTTTTCCCGATTCAACCAGCACTCGCGTGGTCGCTGCGGTGCCGGCGCCGCCGTCGAGGATGCGCACCTTGTAATCGAGCAGGCGCACTCCCTTCAAAGCAGGGAAGGAAGGGATGAGCGCCTTGCGCAGCGCAGCGTCCAGAGCGTTGACCGGGCCGTTGCCTGACGCCGCCGTGTGATAGACCTCGTCGCCGACCTCGACCTTGACGGTGGCTTCGGCCTGTACGGCTGCGCCGTGCTTGCGGACCATTGTCGTGAAGTCGACCACCCGCCACGGCGCGGTGTAATCAGGCCTGAGCCTGCGCAGCAGCAGCTCGAACGATGCGTCAGCCGCCTCGTAGGAGTAACCGCGGTGCTCGAGCTCCTTCAAGTGCTGCACGAGCCGGCGCGTCTCAGGATCGTCGCGGTCGAGCTCAAGCCCGAACTCTCGCGCCTTCGAGAGCACGTTTCCGCGCCCGGACAGCTCCGACACCAACACACGCTGTTGGTTCCCGACGAGCCCGGGATCGATGTGCTGGTACGCGTCGCTGTCCTTCAAGACCGCCGCCACGTGCTGGCCTCCCTTGTGCGCGAATGCGCCCAGGCCCACAAACGGCTGCTGCGCCGGCAGCGCCAGGTTGGCGATCTCGGCCACGGTGCGGGCGAGCTCCGTGAACCGGCTCACACTGCCTGCGGGCATTGCCTCGACGCCCTGCTTGAGGACCAGGTTCGCCACGACCGAGATCAGGTTGGCGTTGCCGCACCTCTCTCCGTAGCCGTTGATGGTGCCCTGCACCATTTCAGCGCCCGCGGCGACGCCTTCGAGCGTGTTGGCCACCGCCAGCTCGCAGTCGTTGTGTGTGTGGATGCCCACGCGGGCGGTGGCGCCGGCCTCCCGCAGGCGCTGCGCTACCGACTCCACACCTCGATGGACATGCACAGGAAGGCTGCCGCCGTTGGTGTCGCACAGCACGACCCAGGCAGCGCCGGCCGCGGCCGCCGCAGCGCACACCTCCAGCGCATATAAAGGATCGCGCGCGAATCCGTCGAAGAAGTGCTCGGCGTCGAACACGACCTCGTGACCCTTCGCGACTCCGTAAGCGACCGACTCGCCGATCATGGCCAGGTTCTCGTCGGTTGTGGTCTGCAGGACGGTACGGACCTGCCAGGTGTCGCTCTTGCCCACCAGCGTCCATGTCGGCGCTCCGCTGCGGTCGAGCGCGGCCAGGTTGGCATCATCCCTGCATGTGCCTCCGGCGCGCCGTGTGGCGCCGAAAGCAGCGAGCCGGGCCCGTTTGAGTGGGACACCGGCCATCGCGGCGAAGAACTCCTCATCCTTGGGGTTGGAACCCGGGAATCCGCCCTCGACGTAGTCGACCCCGATCCGGTCGAGCGCGCGCGAGATCGACAGCTTGTCGGACACGGAAAAGGACACGCCCGAGCCCTGGGCGCCATCACGCAGGGTCGTGTCGTACACGACCACGCGCCGGGCTCCGTTCAGTTTCAACTTCTTGGCGGCCATAAAAAAACCTCCCAGCCGTTCGGCCGGGAGGTCCCTCGACTAGCGGTTGCGCGCTACGTCGCTGGACCTCCCAGGCGAATCTCGATCGCAATCGCGTTGGAAACCTTCATCGGTAGGGCAGCAGATTACCTCAGGCCGCCTCCGGCGTCATGGTTTCGACCGCCAAAGCTTGGCCCGCCGGCTAGTGCGAGGCCACTAATCTTCACGGGTGGCGGAGTCCAGGGTCCTGGGACTGCTCGTCGTGACGCGCGACCAGCCGGGAGTGTTCTACCGGGTGGCGGAGGTGATCTTCCGCCACGGCGGGAACATCGAGTACATCGCCGGCGGATCCGGGCGGGATCAGGAGGCCGAGCTCCAGCTCGAGGTCTCGGGCACCGCGGACGAGCATGAGCTTGTGCCTGAGCTCGAGGCTGTTGAGGGCGTCACCAGGGTCAGCCTGGTGCCGACCTTCCAGCGCATCTTCGGCAAGCGCGTCATCGTCATTGGAGGAGGCGCCCAGGTGGGCATGGTCGCGCAGGGCGCGGTCTCGGAGGCCGATCGCCACAACATCAGGGGAGAGCGCATCTCGGTGGACACCATTCCGCTGGTGGGGGAGGATCAGCTGGCTGACGCGGTGCGAGCCGTGGCGCGTCTGCACCGCGCCCGCGTGCTGGTGCTCGCCGGAGCGCTCATGGGAGGAGACATCTCCAACGCCGTCCGCGAGATTCGCGAGGCAGGGATCATCGTGCTGTGCACCAACATGGCCGGCTCAGTGCCCGACGCCGCGGACCTTGTGGTCAGCGACCCGGTCGAAGCCGGCGTGATGGCGGTCATGCTCGTGGCGGATACGGCGAAATTCTCGATCGAGCACGTTCGCGGCCGACGATTCTGAAAGGCAGCTCGAGCACCGCGAATATCACCCCTGCCAGCAACGCCGCCCCCACGATGTACCAGGGCCATGGTCCCAACAGGTCGAGCACGTTGCTGCCAGGCGGCACGCTGCGCAGGAACAGGTAGTTGCCGTTCGTCAGCAGGTTGGCGAAAGCGTCAAGGACGAGCAGACCGACGCTGAGCCCGAACACACGCACCGCCGCCCACTGGCGGGGGTAGATCCGAAGCCCAACCACCAGGAACAGGGCAGCGCCGGGGATGGCCGCATGCTGGATGAAGTACTGGAAGAAGGGGTAGGTGGGGAAGTGGTCGCCGATGTCCGGCGTCAGGACCCCGTTGGCGGTGCCGGCGATGCCCCAGAAGTAGGTGAGCTCGACGAGCAGCTGCCGGCGCGTCCACAGTGCCGCCACCGCGATGAGAGCCGCGACGTCACACAGGTGGAGCGGCAGGTCGTTCTGCAGGTTGAAGACACCGTCCCACCACTCCACGGCAAACCAGCTGATCTCGTTGACGGCGATCAGGATCGCCAGCGCCCGCGCAGCCGGGACCGTCCACGCGCCCGGGCGCATGCGAGCGGAAGTCACAAGCACCGTGATGACGGCCGCGCTTACGGTGACGGTGAGGATGTGCTCGAAGGAGAACATCAGCGGAGGGTTATCGTGCGACAGGCACGCTTCCGGCGAACTCGCTCATCTCGTCGATGCGCTCGGCGACCAGCTGAAACCCCCGCTGGAGGCGGCGGTAGAAGGTGGGGCGGGAGAGGTGCAGGCGCTCCATGATCACCTCGTGGCTGCCTACCTTCTTGACGTAATAGTCGAGCAGCAGGCGTCCCGCTTCGGCGTCTCTTGGCTGGGATGATGCCGCCAGCTCGCTGATCACGTCGACGAGCACCGCGCGCAGGTTTGCGGCCGCCGACCCGCTGCCCTGGGCCACGCCTGGCAGCCCGCCGAGTGGGCTGCGGCCAAGCGCCTCCGGGGTGCCGAGGTCGTCTAGCGCCGCTCGCACGAGCTGCGGCCGGACGGTGCTGGCCGGGTCGCGTGTCCACCTGATCTCATTGCGGATCTCCACGGCGACGGGCATGGCTGGGATCAGGGGCGCCACCATCGCCGCGGGCAGGCCGGCTCGCAGCAGCCTGCCCATAAGCCAGCAGAGCATGATGCAGGCCAGGACCGCGCCCGACCAGAGGGATCCGCCCCAGACAGTGCCGTCGAACAGGATCCGGCCCATGTAAGCAAGCGCGAATGCGCCACCGATGACCGCACACAGGGATGCCGAAGGGCGGCCGGGCCGGCGCGCAGACCACGCGATCCACGCATCGGCGGCGAGGCCGGTGATGAACAGCACCGGTACGTACGACACGTGCAGCTTGGTGATGGTGACGAGAAGACCGTGGACCGTGAACACGAAGGTGAGCGATCCCGGTCGGAGCTTGAACCCGCTGTTCAGGAGCAGCCCCGCGCCCGCGAGGATCAACGACTGAGCCAGCAAAGCAGCCACGCCCACGTTCTTGCCGACCCAGCTCGGTGTGCCGGCGGGAACCGCGTACTGTGCCGACGCCCATGGATCGATCAGCGGGTGGACGAACTGCAGGGCAAAGGTCAGCACCGACAGCAGCAGCGACGCCGACAGCAAGGTCACGACGCCCGCCGTTGTCTCGCCGCGGCGTGCGGCCGCGCGCAGCGGGCCGCTCACCATCACCGCGGCAGCGGCCATCTCGATCAGGCGTGGTGGAGTGAGCAGGGCATCCAGGCCCACCGCGTCTGGTCCCACCACGCCCTTCGCCCAGTAGCCGTTGTCCACGATCCAGGCGGCGCCGAATATGAGCGCAGCGCCAAGCGATCCGATGTACCCGTCGGGAAGGGCGCGATCCCAGGGCTTCCCGGCTCTGAGCCCGGCCCCGAATCCGGCGAACAGAATGGCGGTGGCTGCAAGCCAGGCGGCAAGGACTATGCCGTAGCCGACGTTGGCGACCGCGTCGATCCGGTTCGGTTGGATCACGTACGCGTAGGAGGTGATGTACGCACCCAGCACAAGCGCCCCCATCAGGGCCGCCACCACCGCGTCGAAAACGCGAGGATCGGCCACCAAGCTTCGCGCCGACCTCATGCCGGGCCAAACATACTCGCGGCGGCCTGCATTTTTGAGACCAGTTTCGAGACCGAGCTGAGACTGGCTGTGAGACCGGATCTGCAGAACATCGGTGGCGTTCCGGCCACCAGTTGCTCAGCAGGAGGATCCCATGGCCATCAATCGCGAGTTCGACAGCATCGTGACCGTCGAGCCGCCCCCCGACGGGGCAGCGCCCGTATACCCGGAAGCCCTGAGTGCGGCCATTGCCGAGCCGCAAGCGATCCCGCAGACCGCGTTCCCAACATTCATCGAGCCTGTGGCTTCGGCGCCCGAAATCATGGTCGCGCCGGTTGCGCCGCGACAGGCGCGTAGGCGCCCGAGGTGGGTCGTGCCATCGGCCATCGCTGCCGTTGGACTCATCGCGTCAGGCACGCTCGGCTACTTCCTCTACACGACCAACTCGGAGCTCAACTCGACCAGGCACCGGCTCGCGGTGACCCAGCAGACGCTGGAGACCACCCAGCACCAGCTGGCCGACGCGAAGCTTGACCTCGCCACCAGGCAGCAGATCGAGAGGTACGTCTACCTCGTGACCGCAGACGCAGGCAAGGTCAACGTGGACTACAACCAGGTCGAGCTCTGTGACAGCTACAGCACGTGCCGGTTTGCCGCGCAGGCGGCGCTGACCGACATGCAGTCACTTCAGACCGACCGCCACTCGCTGGTCGTGCCGGTTGACCTCGCCAACGCAGACAGCCAGCTCGGTGACAGCTTGAGCGCCGGCATCGCGGCGCTTCAGGAGCTCATCAGCGGGATGGACACCGACAACGTCAGCAAGATCAGGGATGGATTCAAGAAGCTGGAAGGCGCGATGCTGACCATGTCCAAGGCCGAGGTCGTGCTCGGTTCAGAGCTCAGGCAGCAGGCGTGACCTTCCGTATCGGACGTATCGCTTCAATGGCGGCGGTGGCGCTCATCGTGGGCGCCGCCGGCGCCGCGGCCGGACTCGAGTGGCGCGCGAGTGCAGGCGAGGCGCAGACGCTTGCGTCGCAGACAAGAACCATCAACCACCTTCAGGATGAGGTCAGCTCGCTCGAGAGGTTTCTCTCCTCGCATCCTGAGTGGAGCGCTGTCGCGGACCGCGTGGAGCCGTCTGTGGTCACGGTCGAGACGGACGATGATCTCGGCTCCGGCTGGGTCGCGCACGCAGACGCGGGCGGATCCGACATAGTCACGAACTTTCACGTGGTCGAGTCCGCATATGCGGTCGGGGTCCGGTCGGTGGAGGTGTTTCACTTCGACCAGGAGCTGAAGGGCACCATCGTGCGCGTGGACCGAACCGATGATCTCGCGGTGGTTCATGTCAGCGAGCGTCTGCCGGCTCTGACCGCTGTGACAGCCAGGCCGAAGGCGGGCACCTGGGTGATGGCCGTCGGCGCACCGTTGGGCTTGAGCCAGTCGGTGTCGGTGGGCGTGATCGCGGCGTATCGCAGCATCGAAGGCAGCGATTACGTTCAGTTCACAGCGCAGATCAGCCCCGGCAACAGCGGCGGTCCAGTCACCGACCAGCAGGGTCGCGTGGTCGGCATCGCCACCGGCAAGCTCGTATATCCGGGATCCGAGGGTCTGGGTTTTGCGATCCCTGTCCAGACCGCTTGCGCGAGCCTCGTCGCGTGCGAGCAAGCTTGAGCGCGGTGAGCACCACGGCCAGAGCGACGCTGGAGCGGCCGGCCGCGCCGGCCCGGTCGCGCATGGGTCTTGGCCGGCTGCTGTCGATCAACTCGATGTGGTTCGGGCAGGGCGCTCACTGGCCGCCGATCACATTCATCCTCGTGCCCGCAACCGCCGTGCTCATCGCGGGCAAGTCCGCGGACCTTCTCATCGGCAACGTGAGCGCGGCGGGCAACGTGTTCGCGCTCATTGCGCCGATCCTGGCCGGCTGGTTGAGCGACAGGACGAGCACACGGTGGGGAAGACGGCGTCCCTGGATCGCGGCCGGCACCCTGGTGAATCTCGCGGGCATCGCCCTGCTCGCCTTCTCCGGTTCCCCGCTTTCGTTCGCCCTGGCCTACATGCTCGTCCAGCTGACCTTCAATCTCGCGGGCGGCGCTTACGCGGCGGTCATCCCTGACGTCGTGCCGGAGCAGGATCGTGGCCGGGCATCCGGACTGCTGGGCATGATGAACGCGCTCGGGGCGGTGCTCGGCCTGGCCGCGGTCACGGGCGCGGCGGCGCTGTTTCACGGCCGCACCGCGATCGTTGTCGGCTACTCGGCCGTCGCAGTCATCCTGCTGGTGACGACTGTCATCACCCTGGTCGCGGTGCGCGAGCCGCCGGCAGGTGCGCGCCACGAGTCAGCGCAGCTGAATCCTCGCGTCAGCCTGGTGGCGGGCCTGGCAGCTCTGGCGGTCGCAGCGTGGATCGCCTACCTCCTGATCCCTGCCGGTCGGTTCACGATGGCGATCGCCCTGACGGGGGCTGCCGCGGCCGTGCTGACCGTGTTGATCGCGATCAGAGAGCCGGCGATCACTGGCTTCTTCGCCGCCTTCCGCAGCCGCGACTTCTTCTGGACGTTCGCCACGCGGGCGCTGGTCATGATGGGCATCGCCACCATCCAGCCCTGGCTCGGCCTGTACTTCAAGGACGTGCTCGGACGTCCCGACTGGACCACGCTTGCAGGCCTGTGGGGGCTCACCTTGCTGGGCGGTGCGATTGTGCCTGGGGTGGTCGGCGGCCACCTCTCCGATCGAATCCACCGCCGGAAGCCTTTCGTCTACATCGCGGGAGTGGTGATGGGGCTTGTCGCCTCGGTTTTGCTCTTCGGCCTGCTGCGCAACGTCGCCCTGATCTTCGTGCTCGGCTTCATCTTCGGAATCGGCTACGGCCTGTACGTGGCCGTGGACTGGGCGCTGGCGTGCGACGTGCTGCCAGACCGCGAGACGTCGTCAGGCCGGGACATGGGCCTGTGGCACATCGCCTTCACCCTGCCGCCGGCCCTCGCGCCGGCGCTCTTTGCGCCGATTCTGCACATCTTCAATGCCTCCGGTCATGTGGTGCTGGGCTTGACGACAGGTGATTTCCTCGGCTTCAGGCTCGTCTTCGCGGGCGCTGTGGTCTGGTTCGTGCTCGGGACGTTCTTCGTCAGCCGCATCCGAGGCGTGCGCTGACCCTCGCTGTAACGCTCCGTCCTCGAGCGACACCAAGCCAGTGGTGTGTCCGCGTCTATTCTTTGGCGGGGGTTGAGCAGGAGGCCCGACGATTCAGACCTCGCCGCGCTCAAAGCCGGTGACGAGGCAGTGTTTCAGGCGCTGGTGCAGCGCTATCACGGGCCTCTCATGAGACTCGCCGTCGGTTACGTGCGCGATCGCTCGGCCGCGGAGGACGTGGTGCAGGAAACATGGCTGACCTGCTTGCGCAGCCTGGATCGCTTCGAGGGCCGGTCGAGCCTCAAGACGTGGATCTTTGGCATTGCCCTGAACGTGGCCCGAACACGCCGCCGCAAAGATGCCCGCGTGCTTCCTTTCGCTTCTCTCTTCAGGCGGGACGATTCCGACTCGAGCGCGCCGACGGTCGACCCGCGGCGATTCGGGTCCGAAGGAAAGTGGAGGACACCACCTGACGATTGGAGCAACGTGCCGGAGTCGCATGTGCTCAGCCGCGAGACGCTCGACCGGGTGAGAAGCGCCATCGACAGGCTGCCGCCGCGCCAGCGCGAGGTCATCATCCTTCGCGACGTCGCGGGCTTCGACGCGCAGGCGGTGTCAGCCGTGCTGGCGATCACTCCCGAAAACCAGCGGGTGCGGCTGCATCGGGCACGCGCCGCCGTACGCAAGGTGCTCGAGGAGTACCTCCGATGATCTGCCGTGAGGTTGTGGAGCTGATGACCGACTACCTCGATGGTGCCCTCTCGCAAGAGGATCGGGCGCGGTTTGAAGACCACATCGCTGGATGCAACGGATGCACCGCTTATCTCGAGCAGCTGCGGCGAACACGCAGCGTGATCGGCCGGCTGGCGGCCGAGCCGGTGCCGGCCGGCCTGGAGGCCGAACTACTTTCGGCGTTCAGGTCCTGGCGGTCAGGACCTCGTCCGTAACGCCCGAGACGCATCGACGCACTCAACCTCCATGCGGCCCTCGATTCGTGCACTGGCAGGGCCGCTGGTTTCAAGGAGGAGCTTTACGGTGCGAACAGTATTGCGATTGGCATCGGCGGTCGGGCTGATGGCGGCGGTCGTGGCGGGAACATCGATTGTCGCCAGCGCTGCGGGGAGCACGACCCACGTTTACGTAAACGACAACACGAAGGGCACGAACACCATCGCTGCCTTCTCGCGTGCGGCCGACGGAACCCTGACGCCTCTTGCCGGCTCACCGTATGTCGCGGGCGGCGCCGGGACTGGCGTACTGATCGGATCGCAGGGGGCACTGCAGACCGCCGCCGGCGGCCGTTACCTGCTGGCGGCCGACGCCGGCAGCAACCAGGTGTCTGTGCTGCGCATCGGGCCTGACGGATCGCTCAGGGCGGTCGAGGGGAGCCCGTTCTCGTCCCGCGGAATCCGGCCGATCAGCATCGCGGTCCACGGCAACCTCGTCTATGTCGCCAACTTGGGCGATGGCGCCTCCGGCAGCAACTACACGGGCTTCAGGCTCAACCCCGAGGGGAGGCTCATCGCGATCCCCGGGTCGACCTTCTCGCTTCCCAACACCGCCAACCCCGGCGACATCCTCTTCAACTCGACAGGAACCAACCTGATCGGCGTCGAGGTCGGAACAGGTGATTCGAGCACCTGGCTGATCGACAGCTTCACAGTCAGCCCCAACGGACGGCTGATCCCCGCAACCGGATCGCCGTTTGCCGCCCAGTCGGCAGGTCCGTTCGGCAGCGAGTTCTCGCCGACGAACCCCGCCCACCTGTACGTCTCCAACGCCCACGCCGGCGGCGCCAACGGAACCGTGTCGGCGTTCAGCGTCTACCGGAGCGGAGCCGTTTCTTCCATCGGCGCGTCGCCTTATGCCGACGGCCAGACCGCCCCTTGCTGGGTCGAGATCACCCACGATGGAAACTTTCTATTCGCGGTCAACACCGGCAGCACGACTCTTTCCAGCTACGCCATTCAGTCCGATGGCTCGCTGCAGCTGATCGGCAGCACCGGGTTCAGCAGCGGAACCGGCATCAGGCCGTTTGACGCTCGCCTCGACCCCTCCGGCTCGACCCTCTACGTCGTCGACGCGGCGCTTGACGCCGTAAGCGCGTTCGCCGTCAGCGGAGGTTCTCTGACCGAGCTTCCGCAGTCTCCATTCGCACTTCCCTCCGGTGCGACCCCGTTCGGGATCGTGGCGGCCTGATCGGATCCGACATCCGCTCCTCCCCGATGTGGGGAGGAGCGGGCCGAAGAGGTCTATTAGTCTTGACCCAGTCAAGGAGGTAGGGATTGGCTTTCATCTCTCGCGGGTTCAAGGGCAAGCGCCGCACCGACGTCAGCTCGTCGAGGGTCCCGCCCGGGCAGCATGTCGTCAATGACTTCCCGGTTCTGTCCGCCGGGCCGACGCCACACATTCCGATGGAACGTTGGTTGTTCACCATCGACGGCGAGATCGATGAGCCCAGGAACTGGACCTGGGACCAGTTCAAGGCGCTCCCCACCGAGGAGATCACCGTTGACATCCACTGCGTCACCAAATGGACGAAGCTGGACACGAAATGGAAGGGCGTCTCGATCGACACCCTGATGGAAGGAGTGGAGACGGCCGCCGAGTTCGTGGTCGCTAAGAGCGCGGGCGGTTACACGACCAACCTCCCGTTGGACGAGATCACCGGTCACAAGGCCTGGGTCGCATATGAGTACGACGGCGAACCTCTTCACCCTGAGCACGGTGGCCCGGCCCGACTGTTGGTCCCTCACCTCTATTTGTGGAAGAGCGCGAAATGGGTCTGGGGTCTGACGCTTGCGAAAGAGGACCAGCCAGGGTTCTGGGAAACGAACGGATACAACAACCACGGAGATCCATGGCGAGAGGAGCGGTACTGGGGAGACTAGCCTGGAAAATCGGCGAGATCACCGACGTCATCCGGGAGACGCCGAATGTGGCGAGCCTTCTCATCGATGTTCCGGATTGGCCGGGGCACCTTGCGGGGCAGCACGTCGACGTGCGCCTGACGGCCGACGATGGCTACCAGGCCCAGCGCAGCTACTCCATAGCCTCTGCACCCCAGGACCCGCGAGTCGCTATCACAGTGGAGCGGCTGGAGGATGGCGAGGTGTCTCCCTACCTCGTGGGCGAGCTGCGTGCAAAGGACAAGCTCGAGCTGAGGGGACCCATCGGAGGCTACTTCGTGTGGAAGGCGGACGATCCACGGCCGCTTCTGCTGATCGGTGGAGGGTCGGGAGTCGTGCCGCTGATGGCGATGATCCGCCACCGCGCAGCGGCGGACACCAAGCCTCCGGTGCGATTCCTCTACTCGTCGCGCACCATCGAGGACGTCATCTATCGGCAGGAGCTGGAGAGACTGACGGCGACCGGCGACTCCCTGGACGTCCGGCACACCTTGACCCGCGCCCAACCACCCGGATGGAAAGGCTATTCGCGACGTCTCGACCGCCAGATGATCGACGACGTCGCCTGGCCCGCACACGATTCACCCGTAGCCTTTGTCTGCGGCCCCACGTCTTTCGTCGAGGCGGCCGCGAATCTGCTCGTCGAGCACGGCTACGACCAGGCCTGGATCAAGACCGAGCGCTTCGGCGCCACAGGAGGTTGAGCAACATGCAGCGTACGTCCGACCTGAAGCTGGACGGCAACGCGATCGGCGGGCTGCTTGGCGAGATCTTCTCCCTGGAGATGACGGCCGCCGAAAGCACATGCGGCGGGTGTGGCGCCATCAACGCGATCGGGCGCGTTGACGTTTACACGAATGCTCCCGGCGTGGTCATGCGGTGTCCCTCATGCACCCACGTGCTGATGAGGATCGTGCGTGGCAAGGGTCGCTACTGGATCGACCTTTCGGGGATCCGCACGCTGGAGCTGAAAGCCGGCCCGTAACGGCTCACGCGGCGGTGACGGCCTTCGGCTTTCCCTCGCCTGCGCCATCCGGTGCCTGGTTGGCCGTCCGCGGGCTCCGCTCGCCAGGGAGCCAGACGTCGAAGATCGTGCCGGCGCCCTCGGAGCTGGTGAAGCGGATGAATCCGCCCATCGCCTCGACGAATCGCTTCGACAGGGCCAGCGCGAGCCCCGCGTCGCCGCCTTTCGTGTCCGCCCTCAGCTGCGCGAACTCGGTGAAGACAAGATGCTGCCGGTCGGCAGGTATGCCCACCCCCGTGTCGATGACGGACAGGCGCACGCCGTTCGAGCCGCCCGCCACCTCGACGCGTACATAGCCTCTGGCTGGCGTGAACTTGATCGCGTTCGAGACCAGGTTCATCACCACCTGGCGCAGGCGCAGCCGGTCTGCGAACGCCACAGCGTCCTGCGCGACCTCCGAGCGCAATGCGACCTTCTTGGCCTCGGCCACCGGCCGCATCATTTCGAGCACCCCATCCACCTCAGGACCGACTGCAACCGGCTCTGGCTGCATCGGCAGGGAGCCCGCCATCACGCGGGCAAGATCGAGGTAGTCGTTCACCAGTCCGAGCAGATGATGCGAAGCGTCGTCGACCCGCTGTACGTAGCTCATCTGCTTGTCGTTCAGCGATCCTGCCGCGCCGGTGAGAAGAAGATTGCTGAAGCCGAGCATCGCGTTCAGGGGGTTCCGCATCTCGTGGCTCACAGTGGCCAGGGCCTTCGATTTGACCTCGCTTTCGTGGCGAGCCTTTTCCGCCTCGCTTCGCTGCAGCGACTCGCTCAGCGCGGTCGCCACGGCCTCCATCATCGACACGGCAATCCCTGAGATCTGCGAGCCGGGCGGTGCGACGCCGACCATGACCCCGATTGGGTCCGGCGTCCCGGCGAGTGGAACGAAAGCAGCACCCGCCCGACCGGCATCTTCCTTGTCCGCCTGCCAGTAGCGCGCGTCCTGGCCGAGCCCATCCGCCAGGATCGGCCGCCGCTCCTGCATCGCGGCCTTGACCAGGGCGCCAAGCCATATGGGCAGCCGGTTGCCGGGGGTCTGGCCGCCACCCGCCTCGAACGACTCGACGATCGTGCCGTCGGGACCGGCTGCGACAAGAAAACATCTGTCGAGCTGGGCCGCCTGGCGCGTGACGTCGAGCGCCTTGCGCGTGAGCTCGGCCGGCTGGGCGCCCTGGAGGGCAAGCAACCCAAGCTCGCTGATCACGTTACCGGCCCGTTCCCGCTCGCTCAGCTCCAGCATCTTCTGGTCGACACGCCGGGCCAGGTTGAAAAGCGCGTCGCGACCAGCGGTCTCTGAGCCTTCCTGCAGCCTGATGTGCCTGCCGCCCAGGCCGAACGAGTCGAAAACGCCCGATATGCGCCGAATGCGCTTCACGACGCCGAACTCGAGGATCGCCATCAAGGCTCCGATCTCGAGCATTGAGATGACGATGGCAACGACAAACACCCACACAAGCGTCGACGTCATGGCGGCCGATTCGCTCTTGAGCGACGTCATCACGACCACGGCGTAGGGTGTGTTGGGCACCGGAGCCACTGTTTCCAGCACCGGTTCACCTTGGATCGTCCGGTCCTGTGTGACGCTGTTTCGCGTCGCCGCCGCGACCTCACTCTGGTCGATCAAACCCTGCCGGCCGACGTCGTGAGGGATCGAGCTCGCGACGACGGGGTAGCCGGGGGTGTCCGTGGCGACTATCCAGACGCCGATCACATCCGGCTCGTCGGAGACGATCGTGAGCAGGGAGTAGCTGACGGCGGACGGATTGGTCTGCTGTGCGACGAACGCGCCGATGGCGCTGTCGGCCAGGTGCCGCGCATTCACCTCGCCCGTACCCTCGATGTTCTGCCGCACCTGCTGGGCGAGCAGGAGACCAAAAGCCGCGGTGCCGGCGATCGTCACCACGATGACGGGGACGATCAGCTTGATGCCAAGCGGGATGTTTCGGTCGAGGCTGTGCAGCAGCCCTGACCCCGTGGTCGTCTCGACTGGCGAGCCCTGCAGCCCACCCTCGCGGCGATCGGCAAGGATCATCGCCGTCTCCTCATGGTGGCGATCCCTCGATCACCCA
Source organism: Chloroflexota bacterium (assembly GCA_005881025.1). Classification (GTDB taxonomy): domain Bacteria; phylum Chloroflexota; class Dormibacteria; order Dormibacterales; family Dormibacteraceae; genus CF-54. Next base: position 47,686 of record VBFO01000006.1, read on the forward strand.
TCCAGAAGGCCCGCCCTGCCGGCCGCGGCCACAGCCTGAGCTCGCGTATGCGCGCCAAGCTTCTCGAGCGCGCCGCGAACGTTGGTGCGAACGGCACCGTATTCGATCCCCAGGTGGGTCGCGATCTCGCCGTTGTCGAGGCCGCCCGCCAACAGCCTCAGTACTTCCTGCTCGCGCGGAGTCAGCCTGCGCGGGGCCTCTGCCGGCTGTCCAGGCCGATCCTGTATTTGCCGTCGCGCCTCCAGCAGCCGCGCCATGGTCGCCGTCTCGAGCAGGAACTCGCCCGCGGCGGCCTGCCGGATCGCGCCCACCAGCTCCTCGGCAGTCGCGGCCTTGGAGACGAAGCCCGACGCACCAGCCTCCACCGCGCGCATCACGGCTGACTCCGAGGTCTCAGACGACAGGAAAAGGATCGCCGTATCCGGGAGGTTGACTCTGATGCGCTCGGTGGCCTGGACGCCATCGCCGTCTGGGAGGCGGTAGTCCATCAGGACGAGGTCGGGCTTGAGCAGCACCGCCTTCTCCACTGCGTCTTTCACGCTGGTGGCCACGCCGACGACGTTGAAATCGGGATACTCCGCCAGTATCGAAGAGAGGCCTTCGAACATCAGCCGATAGTCCTCGACCAGGAGCAGGGTCACCTTCGCCCGGCCAGTCACTGCCGCTCTTCCCCTAACTGGTCAAGCGCCGAGCGGATGGAAGTCCGGCGCCCAGGTGCGCCCGGCTGGCCGGGTTGCAGACCGGCCATCAGCTCTCGCAGCTGCCTCGATGCCTCTGCCAACGCCTCTTCCGCAGTCGACAGCAACTCTTCCACACGGGTCGGGTCGTCCAGGTGTCTGCGCAGCTGGCCCAGGCGCAGGCTGGCCGCGGTCATGGCCTGGACCACGCCGTCATGGATCTCAGCCGCCAGGCGGCCGCGTTCGAGGTCGTGTGCAGCGATCACCTCGGCCAGCACTCGCTGCAGCTGGTGGGGATCGCGCAATCGATCTTTGAGGTCGTCAGAACTCAGGTCTGCGGACAGGCTCATTGGCTCCGGCAGGCTGTTAATTGTCGGCTAAAAGCCGCCTGGTTCCGGCTAGTTAAGTGACCTCAAAACGCCTCTCCGGCCAGCCGCTTCGGGTCGAGGATCGTGATCCTCGCCCGGCCCACCGAGATCAGCCCGTCCACCCTCAGCTCGCGGAGGGTCCGGGCAACTACTTCTCGCACCGAGCCGACTGCGTCAGCCAGCTGCTGCTGGGTGATCGGGGCCACAGGTGTGTCTGGAGACTCGACATCGATGCTCGCCACGCCGATGAGGTGCGCGGCCACTCGTTGCCGAACGCTCATGAAGGCGAACCGGCCGGCCGCATCGGACAGAGCGCCGCCCCATTCGACCAGCCCTTTGACCAGGTGCATGCTGAACTCGCAGTACCGATTGCCGAAGGCCCGGATCAAATCCGGTTCGAAAAAGACCAGGGTTGACCGCTCGACTGCGACCATGCTCCGCTCGGGAACTGGGTTGGTGTAGTCCGGCTGGAACAGGGAGACCAGGCCCACCATGACTCCGCGCCCGATCAAACGAAGCGTTGCCTCGCGGCCGTCATGCGAGCGGATGGTCAGTCGAACAGTACCGTCGGAGATCACCGCCGGAGTCCAGCCCTGCGCCCCGCCCATGATTGTCTCGCCGGCCCGATAGGTGACGGCATACGCAGCGTTCGCCGCCTCGACGATGGCCTCAGCCGGAATGCCGGGTAGTAGGCGTTGAACCTGTTTGTGATCCACGCCGGTAATTCGAAGTGGCACTTCACGCAGCCCTTTAGAGGTATGTGGACTTTTCGGTTACGATCATAGCACCCATGATAGGTAGGTAGATATGAGCGATACCCTCAACACCGAGGGCGCGGCGCGATTCCTGGGCGTGAGCGAGGCTTCAATACGGCGCTGGAGCGACCTGGGGCTGCTGGCCGTAGAGCGAAGAGGACGCCGCGGGGTCCGGCGTTTCGCGCCCGAGGAGCTGGTCCGGTTCCGCACCCGCGAAGCGGCGCCGGCGCCGGCCCGTCATCGACAGGATTCAGTCGCGATCGGTGCCTTGCGGCTGCCCCTTCACAGCCACCTCGCGACGTTCTACGACTCCGACGCCAGCCGCCTCCGCCTCACGGCCCCCTTCCTGCGCGATGGCCTCCTGGCAGGCGAGCCGTGCTTTCTGGTGGCGTCGGGGGAAA
>VBFO01000114.1 GCA_005881025.1 Chloroflexota bacterium
CACCTGGAGCCGGTCGGATGACCACGGCACTGGTGACGTGCGGTGCGCTGGGCCGCGAGGTGAAGGACATCGTCGACCGCCGGCGCTGGGAGGTCGACATCCACGGCCTGCCGGCGATGCTGCACCTGTATCCGGACCGCATAGTCGAAGAGCTGCGCGGCAAGCTCAGGGCTCTGCGTCCGCGGTACGACCGGATCGTGGTCGTTTATGGCGATTGCGGCACCGCGGGCCGCCTCGATCCAGTCCTGGCCGAGGCCGGCGCTCAACGGGTGCCGGGCCCGCACTGCTATGAGATGTTCGCGGGCGAGAAGCTCTTCGAGCAGGTGAGCTCGGAGCAGCCGGCGACCTTCTTCCTCACCGATTGGCTGGTGCGCAACTTCGAGCGCGCCGTGATCAGGGGCCTCGGCCTCGACCGCTACCCGGATCTGAAAGGCATGCTGTTTGCCAACTACCAGGCGCTGCTTTACCTGCGCCAGATTCCCAACCCACGGTTGGCGGAGAAGGCCGAGGAGATCGCCGCCTACCTGGAGCTGCCGCTCGAGATTCGCGAAGCCGGCCTCGGCGAGCTGGAGACGCGGCTGGCGGAATTAGTGGAGGCTTAGTGCCCCCGCCGCCGAAGCTCCTCGCATTCTCGCGACCTAGGCGGCCGGGCGCCTGCGGCGCTGAAGCCGGCGTCAATGGGCCCGGCGTGGCGGTGTCACGCATCGCTACGATGCGCTCCTTGCCACGCCACCCTTTCCTTGGCTCCGGCCGCCGATGCCGCGACTCTGCGTCGGATCTCGACGTCGGAGGCACTTGATTCGGTTGGCGAATTACCAGGTGATGTACTGGAAGCACATTCCATCTCAGGTGAAAGCGTGGGATGGCGCGACCGAGGCGAAGCGCATGATGCCCGACCGCTTCCAGGCCGCGATCGACGCCTACGCGATGAAAGAGGGCTCGACCGCGATGGATGCCTATCTCGAAGGGTGGCGGTGGGGCGATGTCGAGTCCAGGCCCGGGACGCCGCAGGACGTGCTGGAGGCGGTGGTCTCCGAGCTCGATGCCGGCAACCCTCGGTCGCGGCTGATGGAGCCGCCCGCTTGACGCGCACCGTCAGCGACGAGCTGGTCGCGAGCCAGCAGCTCGTCATCGCCATGATGCGTATAGCCGCCGAAGACGGCTCCGCGCGTGTGGGAGCGTGGACGCTGCGGGACATCGCAGGGCATCTCGCCACCACCGAGCGCGAATGTTTCGAGCCCCGCATCCGTTCGATCGCCGCGGGCGAGCGTCCCAAGTTCGACTACTACACCAACGATGAGCGCGACTTCTCAGGCACACAGCTGGAGGCCGCCCTCGAGGAGTGGATCGCGACGCGATCGCGGCTGCTGGACTACGTGGGGAGCCTCACCGATTCGGAGCGCGCACGGGTCGGCTTCCATGACCGCTACGGGGAGATCAGCGTCGACCGCTACCTCGAGATCGCGCTCGACCACGACCGCGACCACCTGCGCGGCCTCGAGCATGTAGCGGGCGAGCTCGCGCGCTAGCTTCAGAAGCGAGGCTGCGGGCCTCGGCCAGGCGCGCATCGTCGGAAGCGGCCGGAAGGTTGGCGGCCAGCGTCGTGGCCGCGGACTGTGCGGCCGCGGCCGCCAGGTGCGCCGCGACAGTGGCATCCGACCGAAGGTTCGGGTTGCCGTGCATGGCGATCATCACTGCCAGCTCGGCCACCTCGGCGGCGGCGCGGGTGATCGTAAGCGGCACCTCGACGATGCGCTCGCGTGCGGGTGCGAGAATCCGCTCGCGTTCCGCGGTGTGCAAACCCCGCGCCGATCGCAGCGCCTTGACGTAATCGGTGTAGGCGGTGGCGTCCGCGTCGACAAGGATCGCGGCCAGCTTGCGCAGGACCGCTGCACGCTTGCCAACATTCGAGGCGCCGATCCACTGAGCGGTGGACAGCCGGGCTGACTTCTCGACCAGGCCCGCCGCCATGGCGACTGCGGCTGCGGCCGCGGACCCACCGGCCGGCACCGGTCTGTCGGATGCAAGGGCGGACAGGAAGCTGTTCAGGCTTCCAGTTCTTTTCTGCGGCGTGCGATGAATTCCTTCAGCTGCTCGTCGATGCCGGGATCGATGCCAGGGTCAGGGTAGTCGGCCAGCAGCTGCTTCCACTTCTCGAGCGCGACCTTGTCAGCGGTCATGGCGCCCTTGCGGTTCCATCGATCGAAGTTGTCAGTCGACGATACCAACGGCCGGTAGAAGCCGGTGCGGTAGTTGCGCATGGTGTGTTCGGAGCCGAGGAAGTGGCCGCCCGGTCCGACCTCGCGCAGCGCATCCATCGCCAGACCTTCCTCGTCCACAGGCAGGCCTTTCGTGAGCATCCACTCGAACATGCGCAGTGCCTCGACATCGATCACGAACTTCTCGTAGGAAGCGAGCAGCGCGCTCTCCAGCCAGCCCGCTGCGTGGAGCACGAAATTGACGCGGCCGAGAACCGTCGGCCACATGCACATCATCGACTCGTATGCGGCCTGCGCGTCGGGCGCCTTGGATGACGTGAGCGCGCCGCCGCCGCGGAACGGCAGCCGGTAGTGCCGGGCCATCTGCGCGCTCGCCATGATCCCGAGCGCAGACTCGGGCGTGCCGAAGGCCGGGCTCCCTGACTGCATGTCGGTGTTGGTGAGGAAGGACCCGTACACGCTGGGCGTACCCGGGCGAATGAGCTGGACCAGCGCTATGCCGGCCAGGGCTTCCGCTGTCTGCTGCGCGACAGTGCCGGCGAGACCCATCGGAGACATGGCGCCCGCCATCAAGAAAGGCGTGACGATGCACGGCTGCCCTGCGTCCGAGTACTCGAGCAGAGCGCCCAGCATCCGATCGTCGTACCGCAGCGGGCTGTTGACGTTGATGAGGCTGATGACCGCCGGCGTTTTCTCGATGCTTGCGCGCCCGCCGAGCACGATCGCAGCCATCTCGACCGTGTCGCGGGCGTTCTCGGCCGCGATCACGCTGCCCATGAAAGGTTTGTCGGTCCAGCGAAGGTGGGAATACACCATGTCGAGGTGCCGCGTGGAAAGCGGTAGGTCCTCGGGCTCCACGGTGGTGCCTCCCGCGCAGTGGATCTGATCCACCGCCTGCGCGAGCTTGTCGAAGTTGTTGAAGTCCTCGATGGTGGCGCCGCGCCGGCCTCGTTCCAGGTCGGTGATGAAAGGCGGCCCGTACACCGGAGCGTTCACCATGTTGTCGCCGCCGATCGTTACGCTGCGCTCGGGATTGCGCGCTTGAAGCTCAAAAGTCTCAGGGGCCTTGGCCACCATCTCCAGCACCCAACCGCGGTCGAAGCGGACTCGGTCGTCCTCGAGCTTCATTCCTGCGCCCTTGAACAGGTCGCGGGCTCGCGGATGGAGGAAGTCGACCCCGATCTCCTCCAGGATGGTCATCGCCTGCTGGTGGATCGTCTCCACCTCCTCGCCGCTGAGGATCTCGTACGGCTGGAGGCGGTTCTTCCACACGGCGCCTCAAATAGTGCATTAGCGGCGGGTTGCCGGTGCTGGCGTGCCTAGCGGATCCGCGGCATCGGCGGCCGGAGCCAAGGAAGGGGTGGCGCTGCTAGGAGCGCATTGCCAGATGCGTCACGACGCAGCGCCGGGCCCCATGGCGCCGGCTTCAGCGGCACAGCCGCCCGGCCGCCTAGGCCGCGCAGACGCACGCAACCGCTCAGTGTCCGGCAACCCGCAGATCTGGTACTGTAGGCGCTGCCCATTGGGGTGCTAGGTCCCGCCGAAGGGACCCCTCTGAAGTCACCTTGAACCTCAATTCGCGCCCAATCCGAACATGGCTACACCTCAGGTCATCCTGTCTATGAGCGCGCCCAACCCGGGCGACGTCCTGCCCCTCTGGAATCCCGAGATTCCAGGCGAGGAGATCCAGGCCGGGCGCCTTGGCATCCGCATCCGCCCAGGCAGCCCCGCGGCCGAGAAGGTCAAGGCCCTCGAGGCCTTCGGCGGCGCCGAGCGCCTGCGCGAGATGCTCGAAGAGATCAAGCAGATCGACGGCACCTACACGGTCACCAGGCCGGACAAGCCGCTCGAGTTCATCGGCCAGGTCCACACCACCTTGATCACAGGCAAGCTGGGGCGGACTCCGCTCGGGCTGGCCCTCGAGCTGACCGACTGGCAGGACCTCGACGGCGAGTACGAGATGGAGAAGAACCGGCTTCGCCTCAGCTACCAGGAGCTGCAGCTGGTCAAAGAGTGGGACGGCGACCTGGAGGCCTTCACGGCCATCGCGCTCCGCGAGAAAGCCAAGTCCGACGAGATCCTCGACTCCACCATGCGCTTCATCGAGCACCTTCGCGACTTCCGCGAGAAGCTCGCCGAGGCTGCCGTGCGCCGCTATGAGGCGACCGAGCAGTGGATCGAGTGCCCCAAGTGCGAGACCGAGGTGCCGACCTCAAACGGCATCCACTGCCCCGAGTGCGGCGAGGACATGCGCGGCGGTGAGTACGTGCGCGCCTTGCTGCACCTGGTCGACGACGCCGACGGGCGCATCTACCGGGGCATCGACTCGCTCACTGTCCGCTCCGCCGGCTTCCCGGAGTACAGGGGCATGTCGCTGGAGCGCATCCAGGGATCGAACCTATGGGTGAGCTTCCGCCGCTACGACCCGCTGCCTGACGAGGGCATCGTGCTGCCTACCGCCAGCGTGGAGATGTTCGAGGCGCAGCGTTCGGTGATTCGCCAGCTGCAGATCGGAAGCCCCCGGACAGGCGCGCTGGCGGCCGAGCTGGCCGATCCAGGCTGGCTGGGCAGCCCCCCGCGTGTGACGCTCGACGGCAAGAAGGCCCACCACCTCCCGGACCCGAACGAGGAGCAGGCCGAGGCCGTGGCCCGCGTCATGGGCATGCGTCCAGGACAGCTGTACCTCATCCAGGGCCCGCCCGGGACCGGGAAGACCACGGCCATCGTGGAGTCGATCCGCCGCATCCTGGGGCGCAACCCGAATGCCTCGATCCTGCTGTCATCCCACTCCAACGACGCGGTCGACACCGGCCAGGAACGACTGCTCGGCTTTTCGCATGTGCGTCAGGCCCGCATCGCCGAGCCAGGCAAGGTGCCGCGGCGAATCCGGCCGACACTTGTAGAGGGCGACGACCTCGAGCCCTACAACCTGGTCGCCGGCACCTGCAACCGGCTCGCGATCGACTCGCGGCTTCGCTTCAAGGTCTTCGACTGGCTGATCCTCGACGAGGCCAACAAGGTTCGCGCCAACGAGGCGCTGGCACTCATGCCGCTGGCCAAGCGGTGGGTGATGATCGGCGACCTCAACCAGCTCCCGCCGGTGATGGAGGAGGCTGCCTCGACATTCAAGATCGAGCATCCACTCGACGAGGTGGTCCGGGACGACAGCTTCTACGGCTGGGTCTGGGAGAAGGTCCCGGCCGGCTCGAAGATCATGCTGCCCCGCCAGTACCGCATGCGCGAGCCAATCGGCCGCGTCGTCTCCGACCTCTTCTACGACGGCAAGCTCATCCACGAAGCTCCGCACCCACGCATGCCGCTGCCCTGGCCGTTCGACCGTGAGCTGGTCTGGGTCGACACCGGGGCCCAGGACGAGTACCGGGACGCCCAGCGCTCGGTCGCCAACGAGTTCGAGGTCGCGCTGTGCAAGGACATCACCTCGATCATCCGGCGCCGCGTGCGCAAGGCCAAGCTCGCGGTGATCGCCATGTACAACTCGCAGGTCAACCGGCTGCAGGGATCATTGAAAGGCATCGTTCCGCCCGACGACATCGAGTCAGTCGATGCCTTCGAAGGTCGCGAGTCCGACGGGGTGATCCTTTCGCTGGTCCGCTCCAACGACCGCGCGGCGATCGGATTCCTCAACGACCCCAACCGGGTCAACGTCGCCATCTCACGTGCCAAGAAGCTGCTCGTGATAGTCGGCGACTCCAAGACCGTGATCGGGGGCGCTCCTGAGCTCTTCGGGCCCCTGTTCGAGCATGCGAAGGAGGAGGGCCTGGTGGCCGGTGTCGGTGCTGTGGTCACCGCATGTCAGCGCGTCGGAATCCGCTCGCAGGTTCAGCGGCTTTCGCGACCGCACCGCGGCGACCGCAGGGCCAGGCGCCGGCGGCGTCGCGGCGGGCAGCTCGAAGGGGCGGACAACGGCGAGGCGGCGGCCGCCCAGACCACGACCGATGCCGCCGAACCCGACGCCCTGATGGCCAACGGCTCAGAACCGGCGCCCGAGCCGGCGCCCGCACCAAAGCCAGAGTCGATCAGTCCACCAGCACCCAGCGAGTAACCCGTCCCCTAAGCTGTTCGTCGTTCATGGCCCAGGACTGCATCTTCTGCCAGATTGTGCGCGGCGAGGCACCGGCCAGCTTTGTGTACCAGGACGATGCAGTGATCGGGTTCATGGACATCCAACCCATCACGCAGGGCCACATGCTGATCGCTCCCCGCGGCCACGCGGTCTTCATGAAGGACGTGCCGGACGAGGTCGCGATGAGGGCGTTCTTCGTCGCCCGCAAGCTGGCGGCCCTCGTGCCGGCGACGCTGGGTGCCGGCGGGGTCAACCTGTTCGTGGCTGACGGCGAGGTCGCGTTCCAGGACGTGCCCCACTTCCACATCCACGTGATCCCGCGCTACACGGGCGACGGCTTCAGCCTGACCTTCCCGCCGTCTTACGAGACCCCGCCTTCACGCGCCCAGCTGGAGGCGATCGCCTCGGCCATCCACACCGCCGCTCACTGAGTGACGATCACAACCACCGAGTAGAGGACCGCGTACATCGGGCACGCGGCGCCCGGCGAGCACAGCGGCCCGGCGCTCGCGCTGATGTTGGCCGATCCGACCTTAAGCGCCCTGAAGCCCGCGATCGTGACGCCTCGCGCAGCCATGATGCCGGTGGGCACGGGCGACAGCACCGAGGCGTTGTCGGTGGACAGGTTGCCCCACACCGTCATTCCCTGCTTCTGATGGAGGACCGCCTCGATCTTGTCGCCCACGTGGACTGTCACAGCGCGGTCATGCTCGGTGACCAGCACATTGAAGCCGACAGCCGGCGTGGCGATCACCGGCGTCGGGCTTGGGTCGCCGCCCGGAGCCGCAGCGACCTTGCCGCAAGCGGAAAGCCCCAGGAGCGTGAGCACCACCGCCACCAAGCGTGCTGCTGTCATGCCTGAGCAACGGCCGGAACCTGACCGGGGTAACTACCGTTAGGCTTCCCGGGCTGCAATGGTAGGAAGAATCAGGCTCCTCGTTTCCGCGGGTGCAGGCGCTCTGCTCCTTGCCTCGTGCGGCGGCAGCTCGGCTGCGGTCACACCGGCGCCCTCGCCGAGCGCCGGCGGCCTCCCGGCCGGCCTGATCGCCTATGCCTCGAGCAAGGGCATATCGGTCATCGACCCGCTCACCGACAAGACGGCCGTGATCGCTCCCCTGCCCGGTGGCGGCGCATTCAGGGTCGCAGGTCCGGTGTGGGGTCCAGCCCCGGACGTCGCGTATCCCGTGATCTATTTCGCAATCCACGACGACCGCCCCCCCGAGCGACGCACGACCGCAGGTGTCGTGCCTTACGACTGGCTGTTCCGGGCCGACCCGTTCACCGGTGCCGTCGTGCCGCTCGGTGCCTCAGCCGACTTCGAGAGCGAGGGGCCGTTCGGCCTGTCGGCCAACTCTCACTTCCTCGCCATGACCGTCGGGTGCTGCACCGACTACCAGGTGGACGTGCTGGACCTGACTCAACGCCACGCCTCGATCAAGGTGCTGACACGGCCACCCGCCCAGCCGGCGCTGTTCACTCAAGGTGCCGGCCCCGGGATCGATGGACTGATCGCAGTCCGCGGCTTCGCAACTGGCGCGTGGTACTTCCTGAACCCGCAGCTGGGCGTGCTCAACCATTTCCCGCTGGCGCCGGGCCCCGACGACGGACCGATCGCGTTCAGCGCGGACGGAACGATGGCGGCCCTGTCACTCCCAGACCACGGGGCGATCATCGAGCCCGTCAACCTGAGGCCTGTCTTCCCCTCACCGTCACGAACCCCGGGCTCAACTGCGTCGCCGAGCACGAAACCAAGCACTTCGCCATCGTCATCGACTGTCGCAGCGCGCCGGGTCAACTCGCGCTTGCCCCACGTGGACGCGCTGGCGTGGAGCCCTGATGCCAAGCAGCTGGCCGTGGCTGTGAACGGCGGCATCCAGGTTTACAACTCCTCGGGAAAGGACGGCGACAAGGCGCTGAAGTCGTACGCCGGCGGCTCGGGGGTCACCGC
>VBFO01000065.1 GCA_005881025.1 Chloroflexota bacterium
GAGGTGCTCGACGACCAGGCCCTCGCCCAGCCTCTCCGCGTCGTCGCGGCCGCCCGCGGTCACCATGATCAGGATCGGCGTGTCTTCGTCTGTCACCCGCTAATTCTCGGCGCGACGGGGCCTGTCGAGCCAGACCGTCGCGCTGACCAGCGCGATCGCGCCCAAAAGCAGCCCCCCGATGACGTCCGATTCCCAGTGCACGTCCAGGTACACCCGGTCGAAGGCCATGGCCACGATGATCACTGTCGCGACCGGGATCGCCAGCGACCGCTGCCACTGAACGGGCGCCAGGCGGCGGACGACGAAGGCGATCAATCCGTACACGATCACCGTGCGCAGCATGTGGCCGCTGGGAAAGCTGTTGTGCGCGACCCCGGTGCCTAGATAGTCCGTAATGCTCGGGCCGTCGGCGTGTATCGCCCCGCGCGGCGGGCCGGGGTGCACCAGGTTGTACTTGTAGAGCAGCTCGAAGACCTCGGCCGCGACGAAGATGACGAACACCCAGGCGTCCGCAACGTAGCCCCGGCTGAAGAGGAAGACGACGAGGCCGATCATCAGCACCGTGGTCAGCTCGATTCCACCCAGCAGGGCGATGGCCTGGAACAGCGGATGAAGGTTTTCAATCCACAGCCCTGACATGAAAACGAGCACGTCGTGGTCGGGGATGCCGAGCCAGCCGAGAGAGATCACGACGGTCAGCACCATGAACATCGCCACCAGCACCGCGATGGTGATCAGTCGCGGTATTAACAGGATCAGCGCTGACAACGCGTGCAGAAAACTGTGGTGCGGCCGGCTATGCGTTTGCTCGACAGTGGGCGCCCGCACGTGAAGCACGGCTCCCCCGCGCGACCGTAGACCAGGAGCACCTCCTGCTGGCCGCCAACCTCGCCCCACGCGTCGCGGTAGGTATCGACCGAGCTGCCGCGGTTCTTGATCGCGGTCTCCAGCGACTCCCGCAGAGATTCGTGAAGGCGGCGAGCCGACTTGCGGCTGAGGCCCCCCGCAGCGCGATCGGGGCGCAGGCGCGCGCGATGCAGCGACTCGTCGGCGTAGATGTTGCCGACACCCGCGACGGTCCCCTGGTCCAGCAGCACCGCCTTGAGCGGGGCTCGGCGCCGTCGCAGCAGCGCGTAGAGATCGTCGGCGCCGAAGGCGGGATCGATGGGCTCCGGACCCAGCCTCGGAATCGCGCGAGCCTCGAGCAGCGCGGGCTGCGTGCCGAGCAGGATCCGCCCGAAACGGCGCGGGTCGCGGTACCGCAGCTGACGCCCGTCTTCCAGCTCGAAGATGGCGTGCGTGTGATCGGCGATCGGAGTCGATGCGTCGACCAGCCGCAGCTGCCCGGACATTCCTAGGTGCACCACCAGAACGCGATCCGCCTCGAGTCCGATCAGGATGTACTTCCCGCGCCTGGACACCGACTCGATGCGCAGACCGGCGATCAGGTCGACGAACGTCTCCGGCTCGGGGTGACGCACGATCGTCGGGAAGCGCAGGTCGCAGCGCACGATGGTGCGGCCGAGAAGATGAGGCCGCAGGTCGGCCGCGATCGTCTCGACCTCAGGAAGCTCGGGCATCGCGCCTAGGCGGGAGGGATCAGGCCGGCCAGCGTCAATCCCGTTGGCACGCAGCCGATGCACTGGCCTCCGATGTTGACGCCGAGCGGTGTGAAGGTCAGCGGGTTCAGCGCCGAGGCAAAGCCGAGCTCACCGTTCTGCCTGACGGCGAGCATGATCCCTGGCGCCGCCCAACCGACCAGCGCGTAGTTGGGCGACTCCTCGCGTGCGAAGCTCGCGGGCTTCGACACGTTGCGCGAGTAGATGATGCTGAAGTTCGCATTGACGCCCACCGCCTGGGCGTCGGGTGACAGCCTGGGTTCAAAGAACCCGCAGCCAGGGACGCGGCGCCACAGCGTGGTTCCTGAGCTGGTGCGCACGTTGAGCGACTGGCAGTCGTTGAGGCCGATGCGGCACAGCACGGTGCCGTTGGGCAGCTCGTCCATCGGCACGCAGTCGGACCCGCCGATGCGGTCAAGCGGTCTTCCGTCAGGGCCGACATGCACCAGCGCTGAGCCCGTGTACTCATGGCTGATGAGGGATTCGCGCGTACACACGACGGAGTTCGTGGTGGCGGTCGGGCCGCCACTGTCCCACCCGGTGATGACCAGCGGGGTCGGCAACGCGGTGGCGAAGGTGCCGTGGGAGAGGACGACCGCCGCCCCGCCCGCGTCGGCTCGCTCCACGTCCTCAGTCCACTGCCCGCCCTTGGCGGGCACGGTGATGACGCTCGCCATCAGGTGCTTGCCGTCAGGGCTCACCGCGAATGAGAGGAACTGCTGCCCGCTCGTCAGCTTGAAGGTCGCCACCTCACTGACGGTGCCGCTGCGGTCGAGCCGGCGCACAACGCCTTTGGAGTCGGCGTAGAACGCGGCACCGGCCCCGACGCGAACCGGAGGCTGAAGGACGCTGTCGCAGTCGGGCACATGAGGCGCGGGTGGCGCGGTGAAGGCGGCCTTGGCGACCACGAAGCCGTGCGGGTCGATGATCCTCACCGTCATCGCATTCGCCGGGCCACCTGTCGGCGCGCTGCCGACGACGACGTCCATCGGCTGGCCCACCGGAGGGACCGTGCGCGCAGAGGTCGCCACGCTGGGCGTGGGAATCGCATTGGTCGAGTTGTTGCACGCGACGCCGAGGAGGATCAGCGCGCAGACGGCGGCGGCCCGCCTCAAGCCCTCACCACTGCCAGCTTCTTCATGTCGGCCCAGTTCGGTCCGACCTTCGCCTCCACCTCGATGCCTGTCTCGAGCTCATACGCGCCGGTCATTATCCGGGGCACGGTTTCCGCGAACCTGTCGACCTCGCCTTCGGGAACCTCGAAGAGCAGCTCGTCGTGCACCTGCAGCAGCATCCGGCCTTCGATGTGATCGGCCTCGATCTCGCGATGGAGACGCACCATCGCGATCTTGATGATGTCGGCCGCGAGGGACTGCATCGGGAAGTTGATGGCCATGCGCTCGGCGGCGCTCCGCAGCTGGTAGTTGGGTGAGCGAAGGTCAGGGATCGCGCGGCGCCGGCCGGTGGCGCTGACGACGAAGCCTTCCTCCCGCGCTTTGACGCGGACCGAGTCGAGGTACTCGCGCAGCTTCGCGTAGGTCGACCAGTACTGGGCCAGGAAGTCGCGCGCGACGTCGCCGCTGATGCCCAGCTGCTGCGACAGCCCGTACTCGCCCTGCCCGTAGATGGAGCCGAAGTTGGCGACCTTGGCCAGGCGGCGCTGGTTGGGGTCGACCGACTCGATCGGCACCTTGAAGACTGCGGCCGCGGTGGCGGTGTGGATGTCCTGGCCGGCGGCAAACGCGGCCAGCATCTTCGGGTCGCCGCTCAGGTGTGCGGCGATGCGCAGCTCGATCTGCGAGTAGTCGGCCGAGATCATCACGTGCCCCTGCCGGCTGGACTTGAACGCGCGCCGGATCCGCTGCCCCAGCTCGGTGCGGATGGGGATGTTCATCAGATTGGGATTGGACGAGGAGAGCCGGCCCGTGGCCGTGCTGGCCTGACCGAAAGACGTGTGCACGCGCCCGCTCGTCGGGTCGACCAGCTGCGGCAGCGCGTCGACATAGGTCGACTTCAGCTTCGACAGCTGCCGGTGCTCGAGGATGAGGCCGACGATCGGGTGCTTCTCGCGCAGCGCCTCGAGCGTGTCGGCGTCCGTCGAGTAGCCGGTCTTGGTGCGCCGGCCGACGGGCAGCCTCAGGTCTTCGAACAGCACCTTGGCCAGCTGCTGCGGTGCGTTGAGGTTGAACTTCTGGCCCGCCACCTCCGCCACCTCGGTCTCGAGCGCGGTCAGCTGCGCGCCCAGCTCCTCCTGCATGTTCTTGAGGTAGGGGACGTCGATGGCGACGCCCTCCGACTCCATGTCGGCGAGGACGCCGGCCAGCGGCAGCTCGATCTCGTGGAAGAGATAGTCGACGCCGAGGTTCTGCATCTCGGCCTCGAGCCGCGGACGCAGGTTGAGGATCACCTCCGCACGGCGGGCCGCAAATTCCGCCGCCTCCTCCACGGCGACGGCCGACGGCTTGCGCGCGGCGCGCCCGGTGCCGAGCAGCTGCTCGGTGCTGACCAGCGTGACCTCGAGGAACTCGCGAGCCAGGTCCTCCAGGCGCGGGTCGCGCGAGCCCGCGCCGAGCAGGTAGGCGGCCAGGAACGTGCTGAAGTCCCACTCCCGCTTGCCGCCGCCGAGCGAGCGCAGCGCGAGCTCGGTCTCCTTGGCGTCGTGGCCGCTGACGGCGCGGTCGGCAAGCGAGCTGGCGACAGCGTCCATCGCGTCCTGGCGGGCGACGTAGAAAGTGCTGGCTCCGTTCGAGACGCCGAGCCCGAGCACGCGCGCCGAGCGTCCGCTGCCTTCCGTGAACGTGAACACGCCCGCGTGCTCCGCGCCGTCCAGCGCGCTGACGGCCTCCACCGGATCGTCGATGACCCTGAGCCCTGCCGGCTGTGGCGCCGGCTCGAAGGTCAGGTTGGGCTGCACGGGCACCTGGTCCGGCGGCGGGAAGCGCGTCAGCAGCTGGCGAAACTCGAACCGGTCGAACACCTCGCGCGCGCGGTCGTAGTCATAGCGGGTCCAGCGGGCGCCTTCCATGTCGAGCTCGACAGGCACCTCGCGCACGATCGTGACCATCCGCTTGCCGAGCCGGATCTGATCGGCGCTGGCCTTGATGGAGGTCTTGAGGCGGCCGTCGGGCAGCTCATCCACTCGCTCGAGCAGCGCTTCGACCGAGCCGAAATCCTGGACCAGCTTGGCCGCCGTCTTGTCGCCGACCCCGGGCACGCCGGGGATGTTGTCCGAGGTGTCGCCGCGCAGCGCCTTGAAGTCGATCAGCTGCGGAGGCTCGAAGCCGTAGCGCTGCCGAACCTGGTCCGGGCCGTACATGAAGGTGTCGGTGATGCCGCGCCGCGGCACCAGCGCCTCCACGGATTCGGACACGAGCTGGAGGCAGTCGAGGTCGCCGGAGACGATGGTCACCGGGTGGCCTTTCTCCTCGGCCGTGCGGGCGAAGGTGCCGATGACGTCGTCGGCCTCGAAGCCGGCCACGCCGTAGATGGGGATCGTGAACGCCGTGAGCACGTCGCGGACCTTCTCGATCTGGGGCCGGAGGTCCTCCGGCATGGCGCGCCGGCCTGCCTTGTACTCCTCGTACTCCTTGGAGCGGAAGGTCGGCGCGGCCAGGTCGAAGGCGGCGGCTGCGTACTCCGGCCTGGAGGCCAGGACGATGGCGAGCATGGAGGTGAAGCCGTAGACCGCGTTGGTCACCTCGCCGCCCGACGTGCTCATCGGCGGGAGGGCGAAGAACGCCCGATAGATGAGGCTGTGGGCGTCGATCAAGATCAGTCGCCCGCGTCTCCCCTTGGCCACGCACGAATTCTAGGAAGGCCCGGTGGAGCACCTCCTTTGGCGGCCGGAATCGTCAGAACCGAACGGTAGAATGGCCGAGAGGATGAAGAACCTCATCGAGGTCTCCGTCGACAGCATCCGGATCCATATGCCCACCGCGCAGCATCTGGTCATCCTCAAAGAGAAGGAGGCTGACCGGTACCTGCCGATCTGGATCGGCTCCTTCGAAGCCCAGGCCATCGCGGCCAAGATCTCGGGCAACTCGGTCGGCAGGCCCCTCACCCACGACCTGATGGCGGCGGCGTTCGGGGACCTCGGAGTGAGCATCAAGCGAATCGTCGTCACCCGTCTCGCCGACCAGGTCTTCTACGCCCGCCTCTACGTGAAGCAGGATGGGCGCGATCTCGACTTCGACGCCCGGCCTTCGGACGCGATAGCGCTGGCCGTGCGGGCCGAGTGCCCGATCTTCGTCGCCACCGAGGTGATGGATTCCGCGGGGATCATTCCTGATGCGGAGGAGGCCGACGAGAAGGAGAAGGGCGAGATCCCGGTCGACGACGAGCGGCTCGCGGTCTTCCGCGACTTCGTGAACAGCCTCGATCTGCCCGAGCTGCCGGACGAGCCTGGATCAAAGGACGAGCCTGGCGGCAAGCGCGGCCGCGGCTGAGGCTGAGTAGCTAGCTGCCACTCACCGGCAACACCGACGTCGAGTTCGCTTTCCGCATTCTCGTCGCCCTGGCGATCGGCCTCGCCCTCGGCACCGAACGCGAGTACATGGGCCACGCCGCCGGCATCAGGACAATGGCGCTCATCGCAGTGGGTTCGTGCATGTTCACCGCGGTAGCGCTCGAGCCTGCCTTCGGATCGCGTGTCGATCCCACCCGCATCGCCGCCCAGATCGTGACCGGCGTGGGCTTCCTCGGAGCAGGATCCATCCTGCGTCAGGGCGAGTACGTTCGCGGCCTCACCACCGCGGCCTCGATCTGGGTGGCCGCGTCGCTCGGCATGGCGGTCGGCTTCGGCTACTACCTGATCGCCATCTTCACGGCGGTGCTCGTGCTCCTGACGCTGGTGGCGATCCGCCCGATTGAGAACCGGTTCTTCAAGAATCGCAAG
>VBFO01000172.1:0-2080 GCA_005881025.1 Chloroflexota bacterium
AGGGTGCGGAAAGACGACCACGTTGCGCGCGATCGCCGGGCTCGAGAAACCCACCTCCGGCGAGATCCGCATCGGCGGCGCGCCGGTGTTCTCGTCGTCGCCGAGCGTCAACATCGCGGCGGAGCGACGCGGGCTCTCGATGGTCTTTCAGTCCTACGCGATCTGGCCGCACATGAGCGTCTTCGACAACGTCGCCTACGGCCTGCGCGTGCGCAAGCGGCCGGAGGCCGAGGTGACGGCCCGGGTGCGGGAGGCGCTCGAGCTCGTGCAGCTCGGCGAGCTCGGCACCCGTAGCGCCTCGAAGCTCTCGGGCGGCCAGCAGCAGCGCGTCGCGCTCGCCCGCGCCTTCGTCTTCTCGCCCTCGGTGCTGCTCTTCGACGAGCCCCTGTCGAACCTCGACGCGAAGCTGCGCGCCGAAATGCGCGTGGAGCTCAAAGAGCTCCAGCGTCGGCTCGACATCACCTCCGTGTACGTCACGCACGACCTCGAGGAGGCGCTGGCGATCTCGGACCGGATCGTCGTGATGCGTGACGGCGTGATCGAGCAGGTCGGCACGCCCGGCGAGATCTACGACCGGCCGCGCAACACCTTCGTCGCCGATTTCGTCGGCTCGGCCAACCTGATCCGGGGCCGGCGGCGCCCGGACCTCGAGCGCGATGGGCTCGTCGTGATTCAGACGCCGGGGGGCGCGCTAGTCCACGGCGCCGCGTCCGGCGCCAAGCCCAGCGGCGAGGCGCTGATGGCCGTGCGCACGGTTCGTCTGCGGCTCGAGCGTGCGCGCCCGGCGACCTCGGTGAACGTGTGGCCGGCCCGGATTCGCCAGCGCGTGTTCCAGGGCGATTTCACTCAGTATCACGTCGACTGGGACGGCCGGACGCTGATCGTGCGCCTGGCCACATCCGAGCCGCTGGCCGAGGGCGACGAGGTCTTCGTCTGCGCAGATCCGCGGCACTGCGTGCTCCTCGAGGAGTGACCGGCCCCTGCGGTACTATCGTCGGTGTCCATGACAGAAGGCCGGCCGATCTCGCTCGCGCACCTGACCGTCCTCGACACGACGCCCCCCGACCTGGTGAGCGTGGCGGCGGCCGCCGGGTTCAAGAACATCGGCATCCGGCTCACCGCCACGCCGAGCGTCGGCGGGCCACCCTACGACGCGCTTCACGACGGACCGGTGCTGCGCGAGACCTTGCGGCGCCTGGCCGACACGGGCGTGTCCGTGCTCGACACCGAGTTCTTGCGCTTCGAGCCCGAGCATCCGGCCGGCGTTCCCGAGGGTTTCCTCGAGGTCTCGGCGAAGCTCGGCGCCAAGAACGTGCTGGTGATGAGCGCCGAGCCCGACGAGGCCCGCACGATCGAGCGGTTTTGCGAGCTCTGCGATCGCGCCGCCAAGTACGATCTGCACGTCTGCCTGGAGTTCGCGATCTACACGGGCGTGAGGACGCTCGCGCACGCCGCCAGCATCGTCGCCAAGGCCAAGCGCGCGAACGCGTCGGTCCTGATCGACGCCCTGCACTTCAGCCGATCCGGCGGCCTACCCGCGCACGTGAAGCAAGTCGATCCCGCGCTGCTCCGCTACGCGCAGATCTGCGACGCGTCGGCGGAGATACCCGCCCCAACGGACACGCCGGCGCTGATCCGCGAGGCCCGCACCGGCCGGCTGCTCCCGGGCGAGGGCGCCTTGCCGCTGGCCGAGCTGGTCGCGGCGCTCCCGGCCGGCGCGCCGCTGGCGATCGAGGCGCCGTGCCGCGCGACCGCCAATCTCCCCGCGCTCGAGCGCGCCAAGCTCGCGTACCGAGCGCTCACCGACCTCGCAGGAGCCTCCGCATGAACTTCGGAATCCACATCGGCGCCATGGGCGGCCCGCTCGACGAGATGCGCAAGCTGTGGAAGTTCGCCGACGCCAAGGGCTTCGACTGGTTCTCCGTGTCCGATCATTTCCAGGAGTCGCCGCCGCGCGGCGGCGACATGGACTGCTACGAGGCGATCGCGATCCTGACCGCGGCGGCGATGGACACCTCGAAGATCCGGCTCGGCAGCGGCGTCTACTGCGTCGCCTACCGCAATCCCGGCCTGCTCGCCA
>VBFO01000172.1:2097-3976 GCA_005881025.1 Chloroflexota bacterium
CGCGTCGACTGCGGGCTCGGCGCCGGCTGGCACGACATCGAAGCCAAGGCCTTCGGCTATGCGTTCCCGACGATCGGACTTCGCGAGGACATGCTCGAGGAGTACGCGCAGATCCTCCGAATGCTGCTCGATCCCGAGCAGAAGCGCGCGAACTTCCAGGGCAAGCACTTCCAGGTGGCCAACGCCCCCAACTATCCCAAGCCGCTCCAGCCCCGCATCCCGATCTGGATCGGCGGGCGCGGCGAGAAGCGCACGCTCCGCGCCGCCGCGAAGTACGCCGACGGGTGGAACGGCGCCTATATCGGGCCGGACGAGTGGAAGCACAAGGGCGAGGTGCTCGACCGCTGGTGCCAGACCGAAGGCCGCCATCCGCGCACGATCATGCGCAGCGTGAACCTGGGCTTCTATCTCGGGGCCGACGCCAAAGGCGCCGCGCGCGCGGAGGCGCTCTTCCAGAGTCACTTCGGCGGCAGCCCCGCCCGCGCCGAGCGGACCGGCTACCTGAGGGGCTCGGTGAAGGATGCGCGCGCGATGGTCGACCAGTTCCGCGCACTCGGTTGCACGCGGCTCAGCATCGCGCTTCGCGAGGGGCCGTACGACTGGGATGCGCTCGAGGCGTTCGCCGCCGAGATCGTCCGGGCGCGCTGAATAGGCCCGGCCCGCCCTCTTGCGGGTATTCTGATACTCAAAGGGGGACACGATGCTGAATCCAGGGGACAAGGCGCCTGACTTCATCGGGCGCGACCACAACGGCACCACCGTGAAGCTCTCAGATTTCAAGGGCAAGTCCGTCGTGCTGTGGTTCTTTCCGAAGGCCGACACCCCGGGTTGAACCGCTGAGGGTTGCGGGTTCCGCGACCTGAAGGCCGACTACGATCGGAAGAACGCGGTGATCTTGGGTGTGTCGTTCGACACGCCCGCCGACAACAAGAAGTTCGCCGAGAAGTTCCACTTCAACTTCCCGCTGATTTGCGACACCGACCGAACGATCGGCACCGCCTACGGCGCGAACGTCGATCCCGCCAAGGGCGCTCAGCGTGTCGGCGTCGTGGTCGACCGCGAGGGCAAGATCAAGGAGTGGCACGAGCGAGTCGACGCTCGCGCCTGGCCGGCTGAGGTCGTTAAAACCCTGTAAGCAGACGGCTGAGAAGGGCCCATCTGCGTCGTTGGCGCCCTTGTCCGCGCGCTCAACGTACATCTAGTACGCCTCGCGCGCGGCCTTCGGGCGCCGCCTCGCAGCTGGACCCTTCTCAGCCGTCTGTCATGCGGTTCACGTCAGGCCTCGGTCCGGCGGTTCCCTCTCAGCTGCTTGCCGGGCGGCTCTTGTCAGCTACCTGTGAGGCGGTTTTTGTAGAGCGCGCCCGCTTTCATGATTAGCGACAGGTGCTCGCCCGGTCCCTGTAGCAGGCTCAGATCGCGGAGCGGATCGCCGTCGACGATCAGGAGGTCGGCGAAGGCGCCGGGGGCCACGGTGCCGAGCTCGCCCGGGAGACCGAGCAGCTCGGCGCCGACCACCGTGGCCGAGCGGATGATCTCGAGCGGCGAGAGCACCTTCGAGCGGATCGCGAACTCGCGCGACTGATCGGGCTGGAGCTGGCCGAATCCGACGGTCGATCCCCTCACCTCGCGCTCTCGGCTCCTCGAGACCGGCGCCGTCGATCGCGCCCACGTCGAGCTGGCGGCGAGAATTCGCGAGGCGCTCGCCACGCTGCTGGCGCCGGAGGGCAACGCGCCCGCGGCCGATCCTTTGGCGCTCGAGCGGGCCGGGAAGTTGTTGCGATTCTTCGCCCAGCCCTTCTACGTCGCGGAGCCCTACACGAAGCAGCCCGGTGTGACCGTCAGCCTCGCCGAATCGCTCCGGGTATGTCGCGAGATCCTC
>VBFO01000172.1:4109-4744 GCA_005881025.1 Chloroflexota bacterium
AACCGATGGCGCGGCACTGGCTCGGCATCGATATCGGCGGGACTTTCACCGACTTCGCCCTCTTCGACACCCAGACGGGTGAGCTGCTCGGCCTGAAAGTCCCGTCCACCCCGCACGAGTTCGCCGAGGCCGTCCGTGTCGGGCTCGCGCGCCTGGCCGACGAGCACGGCGTCGATCTCCGCGAGATCGGCACCGTGGTCCACGGCACGACGATCGCCGTGAACACGCTCATCCAGCGGACCGGCGCGCGGCTGGGGCTCCTCGTGACCGACGGCTTCCGCGACGTCCTCGAGCTCCAGCGTCTTCGCTTGACGAACCCGTTCGACCTCCACGGCTCGCGTCCCCTGCCCTTGATTCCACGCGCGCGTGTGGCCGAGGTGCGCGAGCGCCTGCGCGCCGACGGCCGGGTCGACACGCCGCTGGACGAGAGCTCGGTACGCGAAGCGGTGCGGCAGCTCACCCGGGCCGGCCAGGGCGTCGAAGGGCTCGTGATCTCGCTGCTGCACGCATATCGGAGCCCTGCGCACGAACGGCAGGCGCGGGCGGTCGCCGAGGCGACCAATCCCGGGCTGCCGGTCACCGCCTCGTCGGACGTGTGGCCGCAGGCGCGCGAGTACGAGCGCACCGCGCTCGCC
>VBFO01000172.1:4764-5733 GCA_005881025.1 Chloroflexota bacterium
ATCTCGAGGGCTTCGAGCAGGCGCTCGCCGCGCGCGGCGCCCCGGCCATGCCGCACGTCACCAAGTCGAACGGCGGCATCATGCCGGTCGCCGCGGCGCGCAGCCAGACGGCGGCGACGCTCCTCTCCGGGCCGGCGTCCGGAGTGATCGGCGCCGGCGGCGGATCGGTGGCGTGGGTGGACGACGTCGGGCTGCCGAAGGTCGGTCCCCAGAGCACCGGCGCCGAGCCGGGCCCGGCGTGCTACGGCCGCGGCGGCAAGGACGCCACGCTCACCGACGCCTTCGTCGTCTCCGGCTTCCTCGATCCCGAGCGCTTTCTCGGCGGTCGGATGCGACTGGACCGCTCGCTCGCCGAGGCCGCGATCGCCCGCTTCGCGGGCCGGCTCGCGATGACGCCGGACGAGGCGGCCGAGAGCATCGTGCGCGTCGCGGTCTCGAACATGTACGCGGAGTTCACCAAGATCCTCTCGCGCGCCGCCGTCGATCCGCGCGATTTCGCGCTGGTCGCCTTCGGCGGCGCCGGGCCCGTGGTCGGCGCGCTCGTGGCCCGCGAGGTCGGCATTTCCGCGGTGTTCGTGCCGCGCTCACCGGGCACGCTCTGCGCGCTCGGGGCGCTGAGCGCCGACATCGTCAACGACGCGGTCCGCACGGTGCATACGCGCGTCGAGTCGGCCCTGCTCGAGGCGGCCGCGCTACGCCGGCAATACGACGCGCTCCGCGCGGAACTCGGCGAGTGGCTCGAGCGCTTCGGTGACGGCGCGGGCGCCGCCGCGTTTCGTCACGCCGCCGACATGCGGTACGTCGGCCAGTCTTACGAGATCGACGTGCCCGTCGAGCTCGACTGGCTGGCGCCGGGCGGCGGCGCCGTCCTGCTCGCCGCGTTCCACCGGGCTCACGAGCGCGCCTTCGGCCACGCCGACCGCGAGGCGCCGGCGGAGGTCGTGAACCTCCGCGTGCAGCTGCGCGCCG
>VBFO01000172.1:5810-6247 GCA_005881025.1 Chloroflexota bacterium
CCGACCGAGGCGCGCGTGTTCGATCGCACGGCGCTGAGCCGCGGCGCGCGCCTCGAGGGGCCGGCGATCGTCGAGCAGTCCGACACGACCGTGCTCGTCCCGAGCGGCCATCTTGGCGAGGTCGACCGCTCCGGAAACCTGCTGCTCCGGAGGGAAGGCTGATGCGTCTGGACGCACTGACCGTGGAAATTCTCCGGAACTACCTGCAGGGCGCCGTCGAGGAGATGGCCTACGTCGTCGAGCGCACGGCGTACACCACGTTCGTGAAGGAGACCGCCGACTTCACCTGCGGCTTGCTCAATCCGTCCGGCGAATTCTTCGCCTACCCGGTCGAGCTCGGCGTGGCGAGCTTCGGCGGCATCAGCTATGCGGAGACCATCGAGGCGGTCGGCCCGCTCGAGCCCGGCGACGTCGTGATCACGAACGATCCATACGGC